>JAFXDR010000133.1 GCA_017521145.1 Akkermansia sp.
AGGCAAAGGCGGAGTCTCAAGAGATGAACAGTCTCTGCTTGAATCCATCGGCAATATCACCAATGCTCTGAATATCCAGCTTTCCTGGGTTGATATTGCCAATGTTGAAAGACTTCCGCAGGATGCCGAGGGCCTTATCATCATTTCCCCGCAGAGCGATTTTACCGATAAGGAAATGGATGTATTGCGGGAGTTCTGGGAACGCGATGGACGTAATGCGTTCTTTGTGGCGCTTGATCCCACAGTGAATGCAAAACTTCCCCGCCTGTACCGGTTCCTGCGAGAACAGGGTATCCGGCCCAATGGCGACCGCATTCTTCTTCGTGACCGCAAACGCGCCTATTACGATATCAGCGCGGTCTTCCCCAAGGGCCTTAACTGCACTAAGCCATTCTGGAACGGCACCACGCTGGTGGAAGGTCAGTGTATGTCTCTCACTCTGGAACACGGAGATGAAAATGAGGCTGCGATGCGCAAACTTGCAACGTACCCGCTGCTCATGACAACCGATGCCTACTATGGGGAGACGCGGCTCGACCTCGAGCCTTCCTTTACTCAGGGAGAAGACCGCCCCGGTCCTCTCTGCCTCGAGGCTGCTGTTACCCGTGGTAATCAGAAAGACCCCAACAACCTTTCCACGATGGTGGTGCTGGGCAACGTGGATATGCTTTCAAAGGAAAATGCCAAGACCGAGCAGCGCGATTACATGCACACGCTCTGGGCATGGATGTGCAGTCGTCCGGAATATGGCGGCAAGAGTGCTAATCAGGACCTTACGATGAAGATTGACCTGGACCGCCACACCCGCAGCGTGCTGGAGAATCTCACCCTGCTCATCATGCCCCTGCTTGCGTTCCTCATGGCCATGGTAATCTGGAATGCTCGCCGTCATTAACCTACGAACATGAGAATCCTTTCTACCATTATTCTTTCTCTGCTCGCAGCCGGGGCGGTCACACTTGCGTCGTTCCTGGCTATCGATGGCAACCTGGCACGAATTACCGGGTGGTATCGCTTTGAGCCCGGCATGCCCCTGTTTTCGAAAGAAAATCTCCAGCAACTCAATGAGGTATGCTGGATGCGGATCAAGGACTTGCACGACGAGATTGTCTGCGCGAAGGATGAACATGGTTCCTGGTGGATTATTCGTCCTTTCAAAGACCGTCTTTCACCTGATGTTGCGCAGGCTATCTTCACATTTACGGCACAGGCCAAGCTGGTCGATACGCTCCCTCTGAATAATGTAACGCGCAATAATATGCGCGAATTCGGCGTAGAGACCACGCCTTACCATATCACGCTGAAAAAGCCCCAGGGGAATGATAGCCTGACCACAGTGGCCCGCTATACTCTGGGAAGTGCCAGTCCGTGGCTTGCCGATGCCGGAGATGGTGAATCCCTGCTGCCTACTACCTACCTGCGAACAAATTTCTATGGCCGGGATAAGCGTATTCATGTGGTAAGTGGCAATATTTTACATATATTCAAGGATGGGCTTGAAGCTTTGCGAGACCCCTTCCCCCTGCGCTTTAACCCAGAATTGCTTCGCAGAATTACCATCAGCACGAAAGATGCTGAATCGGGGGACTTGATACTTCAGAGAATCAGTGCGGAAGCTCCATGGTCCATCACTGCACCCATTATTACAGCAGCAGATGATGACAACGTGCACCAATTGATTCAGAATCTGCTGAATCTTAAATCGACTCGTGTTGAAGAAGCGGTTGAAGTCACCTTGCCTGCTACCCCCACCTGTAGCATTAAGCTGGAAGGAGAATGGGGGGACACAGCCACAGAACTGAAAATTTTCGATACATTCACCCAGGAGGGAGATGCGCAGCAGTACTGTCATGCCACCATCAACAACCGCCCGGTTGTATTTACCCTGCCTGCCACTCCCCGCGCAAATCACACCGGCAGCTATGCCAGACTCATTAAGGCTGTCTGTGATTTGCCAGTGTTGCCGCGTAAGGCAATAGCCCACCTGCGTATGGCTAACCAGCAACTGCCTGTCTCCGAAATTCCGCTGAGTTTGCCTGCGCTTCGCTCCATGAAGTTTGCTTCCTTTGATACGAAGGATGTAGCCCGCATTTCGTTACGCTCATCCAGAGGGAACGGAGGCATCCGCTTTTTGCTCATTCCTGGCGAAGAAGAAAGTAAGGTTCCGGATACCTGGATGGTTGCCTCTGCGAGTACTGGATTCATCAAGGCCGAAACGGCATCGGTTACTTCCTTCCTGAAAGGATTGGTAGATATTCCTGTGCCGGAAATTGTGGCAGACGCTCCTGCCGGCGCTGATATGAGCGCATTGCTGGCAGAGTACGGTCTTAATGCTCCCGATTACGTTTTATCCCTGTTGCCGCGTCCCAGTGCACTGCGAGCTACCTTGTTTGGCCATGATTTACCCTTGGTGAAAGATAGATCACCGCGTACTTTCCTGATAGCCCGCTCCGTTGATTCATCAACTGGTAAAGCTGTCTGGTACGGAACAGAAATCGGCTCTAATTCCATTTGCAGGCTCAGTTCCAAATTTACCCGTATGCTGTCGCTGCGGCTGGAGAAGTGGAAGAGTC
>JAFXDR010000134.1 GCA_017521145.1 Akkermansia sp.
CGCCGTTGATATCTGGCTGCGCAACTCCACCATCAAGAATTTCACCTACGCCTACCCGCAGTACTACATTGCCATGACCTCCCCCGAGGGCCAGCAGCGCGTGTGGGGTATCTGCACCGATGGCAAGGCCAACCTGGTGGGCATTCTGATTCCCCGCGACGGCGTAGCCGCCTGGGATCTGCCCTACATCGGAGCCTACAAGATGTACGTGTGCGACACCAAGCAGCGCCGCGACCTCTCCGATGCCATCATGACCTACCTGCATGAGGTCGGCTATGATACCTACCGCGTGGATTCCCGCAAGGCTACCGGCCTGACTGATGCCAAGTACCTCATCTCCAAGCCGAAGACCAAGGCTGAGCAGGAAGCCGAGCGCCTCGCCGCCGAAGCAGCCCGCAAGCTCAACGATGCTGCCAATGCTCCCAAGTCCCCGGCTGAGGAATCCACGGACGATGAAGATTCTGAAGACGAAGAGGATTCTGAGGAAGAAGAAGAGGAATCCGGAGACGAAGAAGAATCTGAAGAAGAAACCGAGGAAGAAGAGTCCGAAGAGGAAGAAGAAGAATCCGAGGATGACTTCGAAGAAGAGGAAGAATAAAGCTCCTCACTCCCAAATGGCTTTCCAATCCCCCCTGCTGCTCTGCGGCAGGGGGACTTTTTTAATGTTGAATGTAGAATTTTAAATTTTGAATGTGCAAATTAGCTGTGCTGCGCACAGGGAAATTGACCACGAAAGGTACAACCGCACTGCAAAAAAATCTCCCAACCGTTTGATAATGAACGATTGGGAGATTTCCTTACTAGTCTCGCCAGGATTCGAACCTAGACAGAGGGAATCAAAATCCCTAGTGCTACCTTTACACCACGAGACCAGCCGTGTACACAGCCAGCGTGGGCCGTGTGGAGGTACTTGTACCATAGAGAAGAAGCGCTGACAAGCCTAAAATACGTGTACGAATGCAGAATCCGGAATGTAAAGAGAGCGCGCCGGCATACGACGTAGCGAAGTGAGGGAAAAAGTTCTGAGAAATTCTCAGAACTTTTTATAGAAACCTCCGTGCAGGCGATAGCCGGAACGCTAGCTTTTTATTCTGCATTCTGCGTTCTGAATTCTGCATTCCTCAGATTGCGCTTGCGCAGGGGAGAGTGGTAGGCTAGAATGGGCGGGAACATTATGGATTACGCCCCGCTCATTGAAAAACGCCGCGAACGACTGGCAGAACTGGAAGTGCAGATTGCTGACCCGGAGCTGTTCCAGGACCGCCAGCGCGCCGGGGAGCTGATGCGTGAGCACCGCCGCACCCAGGAATTACTGCGCGACTGGGACACCCTGCAGAACACACTGCAGCAGATTGAAGAGAACCGCGAGCTGACCGGTGCTGATGACCCCGAGATGGCCGAGCTGGCCGCTGCCGAGCTGGAGGAACTGGAACCCCGCGTAGCAAAACTGACGGAGCAGATTCAATACAGTCTGCTGCCGCGGGATGCCACGGAAGATCGCGATGCCCTGGTGGAAATCCGCGCCGGCACCGGCGGCGATGAAGCCGCGCTCTTTGCAGGAGATTTGCTGGGCATGTACCAGCGCTATGCCGAAAGCCGCGGCTGGCGCGTGGAAGTGCTGGATGCCAGCCCGAATGATATTGGCGGCTTCAAGGAAGTGACAGCCCGCATTTCCGGCGAGGAGGTGTTCCGCTACCTGAAATACGAGAGCGGAGTACACCGCGTACAGCGAGTACCCGCCACGGAAACCCAGGGGCGTATCCACACCAGCACCGCCACGGTGGCCGTGCTGCCAGAGGCTGAGGAAGTGGACGTCGAAATCCGCCCCGAAGATTTGCGCATCGAAACCTGCCGCGCCGGTGGTGCAGGTGGTCAGCATGTGAACCGCACGGAATCCGCGGTGCAGATTTTCCACCTGCCCACGGGTATCATGGTGCGCTGCGAAAATGAGCGCTCCCAGCTCAAGAACAAGGAAACCGGCATGCGCATTCTCCGCGCCCGCTTGTTCGAAATGAAACAGCGCGAAGCGCAGGAATCCTACTCTGCCCAGCGCCGGGCCCTCATCGGCAGCGGCGGACGCGAAGAAAAAATCCGCACCTATAATTTCCCCCAGAACCGATTCACCGACCACCGCATCGGCTACACGGCCTACAATCTGGATATCGTGCTGACCACCGGCGCTCTGGATGAAATCATCTCTCACATGCAGCACGTGGAGATGCAAGAACGCATGGATGAGCTCAAGTAACATGGCTATGAAAACCGTACAGGAAGTGCTCAGCAGCGGCACTGCGTATCTGGAAGCCCGCGGGGTGGAGGGTGCCCGGCATTCCATGCAGAGTCTCATGGTGCATGTGCTGGGGTGCAACAAAACCTGGCTCTACCTGCATTTTGATGACCCGCTGCCGGAAGAGAAACTGGCACCGCTGCGCGAGCTGCTGCGCCGCCGCAGCCTGGGTGAGCCCCTGCAGCACCTGCTGGGCAGCACAGAGTTTTACCGCCGCGAGTTCCGCACCGATGCCCGCGCCCTCATCCCCCGCCCGGAAACAGAAGAACTGGTGGAATCTGCCCTGCAGATGGCCAGGAAGCACCCCGGCATGCGGGTGCTCGACATGGGCTGCGGCAGCGGTATCATCGGCATCACCCTGGCACTGGAGCTCGCCACCTGGCAGCCGGAAGTCATCATGGCCGATATATCAGAAGCGGCCCTTTCCCTCACCCTGGAGAATGCCACCAGCCTGGGCGCGCGTATCAGAACCTATCGCAGCGACCTGTTCTCCGCGTGGAACACCCCGGAAGAAGGAGCTGTGCAGCCACCTGCCGGGCTCTTTGACCTGGTGCTGGCCAATCTGCCCTATGTACCGGAAGGTGAGGCTGTCTCTGCCGAAGTGCAGCACGACCCAGCCACCGCGCTCTATGGCGGAGCTGACGGGCTGGACATTGTGCGCCGTTTTCTGAAAGATGCCCTGCCCCACCTGGGCAGCCAGGCACTGGTCATGCTGGAAGTGGGGCACGACCAGGGGTATACTGTCTGCCGGATGATGGAGGAACTGGGCTACACAGACTGCCAGGTACTTACCGACATGAGCGGGAAAGCGCGCTTCCCCACAGGCTATGCTCCCCCGCGCACAGAAAATGCAGACCCCGGCAATGGAGACGCTTGAATACCATATCCTGCCTGTAGTACGCCTGTGGATAGCCCGTCTGTCTACAGCCACCCGCTACACACTGGTTGCCTGCGCAATATCTGCCCTGCTGGAACCCCTGCTGCTCATAGCGCACCTTCCCCTGCCCGGCATTGCCTGCGGACTGATTTCCAGCGTATTCCTCTACACCGGAATCTGCCTGCTGATGCTCCTGACCGCCTGGAGTCACACAGTGCTGCTGGCAGAACGCGGCAATGTCATCACCCGCTGGCTGGCATGGCTGGGAGCTTTGCTTTCCCCACTGGCACCCATCTCCTGGGGCTACACGCTGTTCAGTGGTAAACTACTCCTGTACCGCCAGGGCGAGCTACCCTATATTCTTAGCACGCTTCTGCTCGTCACCGCGCTCATCAACCTGCCACGCATGGCAGCCGCCCCCTGGCAATTACAGGTAAAACTGGTACTACTGCCCCTCCTGCTTCTGCTGGTGCTCATTACCGATATTCCAGGGCTTGTGCTCGCTTGTGCGGGTCTTAAGCTTCTTACTGCGTTTACAGCCAGTAATCCGCTGCGCCAGCTTGCCGCTGCCGCGCCCCGCATTATTAGTCTCCCACCCCGCGGTTGATTTCAGCTCGCGATAAAAGTAGCGGGCACCGGGAATTTCCCGTTTATACTGGCGGGACTCTGCCTTGTAGCCGTAGGAACCATCATCGGGCACATTGAAATCCGGCCGCTTGTGGGGTGCCCGCCGGTTGTTCTTCAGGTAATGCACCACGCCATGCCCCACAGCCTCAGCATATTTGCGAGCTGTAGCCGGGTTGCTCAGAAACGTCATGTGGTGGCGGTTATTCATGAATGCCGCCTCGAGAATGACCGCGGGAATGCCGGCATCATCGCACACATTCAGCCACCCACCACCGCGGGAAGCATCCACATGGCGAGTCTCGACGCTGCATTCCTTCCCGCCGTTATCCATGCCGTGATTCAGAATGGTGGTATTGAGCACATGTGCCATGGATTCAGCCAGGGGAACCCCATTGTGGCGATTAGCCAGAATAATGGCGGGCATTCCCTTCGTGGACCATTTCAGACCCTGGCTGTTGTGGTGCAGGAACACCATGGCCGGCGCCTTGCGATACACGGCATAATCTGCGCTGACAATACCGGCGGCTACCCGATCCGGCGAATAGATGGATGCAGCACGGCGCAAGGGAAACTCCACAGGCTTGCCCAGATGCTGCACATCTGCCCGCTCTGCCCAGGGTTTATATCTGGGGTCTTCCGGGGGCATACCGCGGTTGCAGACCACACAGGGGTAACCCGCCGCCTCGATTACCTTTTTAGTGTAGTAGCAATACTCGTACCAGAAATCAAACTCAGTCATGCGCACCCCGTTCAACGCAGCCGGGGCAATGGCTCCGCAATCGAGGCAGGAATGCCCGATATCCAGCACCACAGCTTCGGTGGGCGGCCCGGGAAAATCAACCTCTACCGCGGCAGCACACCCAGCCACGACCCACAGAAACACGGCCATGATGCGCAACAGGAGCATCAGCCCTCCCCTTCCTCTTCATCTGCCCGCGGGATGCGCGGGGTGAAGCGCATGAGTTCCGGTATGAATGTAAGCGGCACATCGCCCGTGGGGCCGTTTCGGTTCTTGGAAAGCGCCAGATTGGCATCCGACCCCACATTCTCGCGCTCTTCGTCGTCCTCGGCATAATACGCCATGCGGTACAGCAGGCCGATCATATCGGCATCCTGCTCAATAGCGCCGGATTCACGCAAGTCACTCATCATGGGCACACCCTTGTTCTTACCGGGGCGGTTTTCGGGGCCACGGTTCAGCTGAGCCAGGGCAATGATAGGCAGGTTGAGCTCCTTGGCCAGGCTCTTCAGGCCGCCGGAAATTTCAGCAATTTCGCGTTCGCGGCTGTTCTGTGCCTGCTTGGTGTGCGAGCGCATGAGCTGCAGGTAGTCAATGCCGATGCAGCACAAATCCGGGTGCTCGCGCATCACGCGGCGAGCCTTGGCACGCAACTCCGCAATGGAGATAGCCGCCGTATCATCAATCACAATCTTGCTGGCCTTGAGCTCGCCGATAGCTTGCTTGATGCGCTTGAGGTCCTCCTTCACCACGCTGCCGCGCTGCGCCACCAGGGTCTGCTTGCTCACGCCGCTGCGGGCGTAGAGCAGACGCTCCACCAGCTGCACGCTGGGCATTTCGCAGGAAAAGATGAGGATGGGCTTTTTGACATTCAGTGCCAGGTGCTCCATGATATTGAGCAGGAAAGAAGTCTTACCCATGGACGGACGCGCGGCGATGATGAAGAGTTCGCCGCCCTTGAGCCCGTTAATCATGGTATCCAGGCGGGGGTAGCCGGTGGTGAGCCCCAGCACCTCGCCCTTGCTGCTCATCATGCGTTCCATGTTGGTGACCGCCGCTGCAATATCGGCGCTGAGCTTCCACTCTCCGCCCTTATCCGTGCTCTGGCGGATTTTGAGCACCGCCTGTTCGGTCTCATCCAGCAGGGCATCCACCTCGGCCTCGCTCGTGTAGGCCGA
>JAFXDR010000016.1 GCA_017521145.1 Akkermansia sp.
CAGGAATGCTGCTGCGGTATGGAGAGGTCGTGTACATACGGCAGCGCCAGCAGCGGGGTGAGCCCCTGCGCATCGCGGGCATTCACATCGGCCCCGACCTCGATGAGCAGCTTTGCTTTCAGGTCTTTCTGCGGGCAGAAGGAGTTGATGTAGAAAAGGGCGGTGCGGCCCTGGGCATCACGAGCATTCACATCCACCCCGGCGCGGAGCCATTTGTACACCTCAATGGAAGACTGGTGGGGGTCTGCCACGGCCAGCATCAGCGGCGTGCGCCCGGCTTCATCCACCACCTGAGCCTTTTGTTGGCGCTCTGCCAGCACGGCCTGCGGATTCCCCAGAATCTGCTGGATACCCAGACCGAGCTTCTTTTCGCGAGCCAGCATGAAGGCGGTTTTACCGTCCTTATCCTTGCGGGTGGCATCCAGCCCCAGCTCGATAAAATGGCGGGCGAGCTCCATATTCTGCCAGAAATTGGTATTCTCTGTCACCAGATGGCAGAAGTAGGGAGTGTGCCACGTTTCATCATTCAGCACCGCCCCGTGGCAGATGAGCAGATTGACGGTTTCAACCCTGGACGGAGTCCGATGCAGCAGCAGATGCCGGAGCCAACTGCTGGTTACCTCCGCATCGACATCCCTCACACGGAACCCGTGCTGCAGGAGCAGCGGCACCAGCTGCTCTGAAAACTCACTATAAACCGCGCGAGACATCAGCGTCGAACCATCCAGATTCGGGTCGGCTCCGGCCTGCAGCAACAGGGCGGCGATGATGACCTCGTTCTTTTTCGAGTCATCGGTGAGAATCCCCATGCATTTGGTCAGGGCGCAGGCGCGGTTGAAATTCGGGTCAGCCCCGGCTTGCAACAGGCGCTCCACCTCGGCCACATTGCTCACCGCTGCAGCGGCCGCCAGGCGAGCCCCCGGGCTTATCGGCACACCGGCTTTCTCAAATTCTTTTGTCAGGAAATCGTAGGGCCAATACAGGCTGCAGTTCAGCTCCGCAGCATTCAAGCCGTCTTTATTGCGGGCGTGCAGATTTATCCCGGCATCGCGCAGGAACGCGAAGAGCTCTTTTCGGATGTGGTGTTCGTTGTGCCCATCTGCGGCTTTGATTAGCAGCATCAGCGCATTGTTGCCCGCAGCATCCACCGCATTCACATCCGCCCCCTTCTGCAGCAATTCCCGCAGGGCGGAATCATCATGCCGGAACGCATAAAAGCACTTGAGCACAGCCTCATGAAATGCCGTCTCTAATGCCGCCATGGATACCGCAGAAGATGCGTCAATCCGCTGCTGCTCTGCTGCAGAAACAAGAGACGGGGAAAATACCGCAGCTGCCAGCATAGAACATACAAAAGGTCTCAGATTCATAGTGTTTGGAAGATGGTTATTTGTTACGGTGTCATGTTACCAGAATCCGTAAGCCGTTTTAAGCTCATAGAATCCAGTCCAGCACCCATACGGGCAAGTCCAGTATATGCGAGGCCACGGTGACCGGAGCATCCGGCACCACCCAGCATATTCCGGCCAGCGGATAGGCAAATAAGGCTCGACTGGTATTCACCCTCGCCTCACCACGCTCGCGGAGCAGAATCCGCGGAACTCCGGATTCTCCTTTCAGCACGGGGTGATTAGCAATCTCCTCAGCTGTCAGGCGAATCGGTCGCGCTCCGGCAGGCAATGTTTCCCGCCACTGATCCTCGTAGTCTCGCGAGTGCCAACTATCAATCTCGGGAGCATACCATGCTACAATTTCTCCGTTGTTGTTCCGAAGGGGGTACCATCCTTTGGCTCTCGGATTACCACCGCCTATCCATGTTGGAGCCGCATTCCTAGGCATATTATTCTCGTCAAGCCTTGCAATCGGCTGGGACTGCTCTATATCAAATGGTTTTTTACCATATTGAAGACGGAATTCGTAATACACTATCTTGCGCTCAGCATCCGGCAGAATCGTGTATTCTCCGGTACGCTCCGGGTGGGTGCCTAATTCTGACAGAACCGACGTGGACAGAATCGGAGAGCGTCCACTGCGGCGCACTTTGGTCTGCACCCCTTGCACATAAAAGCGATTTCCTGCTTGGTACACAGCGTCATGGAGAACAACAATGGCATCATACTCCTTTGCCATATCGAGCGCCATCTGATGGGTCTGCAAAACAAAGGAACACGAGCTCAGCCCCACCGCCGCAAGGCACAGGGCTGTGGTGGCAAGGATTTTGAGGAATGGCGGCTTGCTCATAACTCTAAGCGTGTATCTGTTACGGGGCATTATATCAATACCCGCCCCTCTGTTCAAGCGTGGCGGGTATTTTGTTGCTCATTCCCTTGATTTTGCATTCTTTTTATTTCCGACCCAAAAAAGCAAAGTCGTTACCAATGAAAACATCAAGGCAGCCAGGGTTATTCCGAGCGGCAGGAGGTATTGTACAATAAAAATATTCTCTTCGGCTTTTTCCGGGGAATTGGCAGGGAAAATGACCTCCACCTTTTCTCCGACGTTCCAAAGAGGCTTTCCTGTATTACCTAATTGGCTTCGAACCATGTATTCCCTCCCTTCCTGAGAGCGGAAAGAAAGCATGGCATATTTCATTGGTACACCATTACTCCCTACTTCTAAGGCGTCCGGTTCTACTGCTGTGACTACGGCCGGGGCTTTTTCCCATTCCATCAGCTTGGATGTCGTCTGATACCAGAAAAAAGCAGAAGCCAGAATCCACAGTATCGAAAAAGGTAAAAATAACCAACTTGCAATCTTCAGAGTCTGTTTAAACATAATTTAATCCGTTATAGCAATTTGTTACGGTGTCATGTTACTAGAATCCGGGAGGCTCTGCAAGCTGTTAGTTCGGAAAAGCGCAAAAACAGACTGCAGGGGGTGGATTTACTCGAAGTGGAGCCCTTGGTCTGCCGGGGGCGGGGCATGGTCTTGCGACCTGTCTGGGCGTATCAACGAGGAGACTGAGTGGTGTTTTGTGCGTTGTTTACAGTTCAGCCAGAATCTTGAGGAACTCGCTCATGGGGTAAGCCCCGGTCATACTGATATCCTTGTCCTGGAACACGAGGAAATAGCGATACCCCGGCCCGGCTTGTTCCTGCCATGCTCTGCCCAAGTGCAGCTTGGCCAGTGTCTCCAATCTGCCTTTCACCGCAGTGCGCATATCGCGTTGGTCGTACAAAGAAAGCGAGCTGACCATCTGCTAATAGCCAGCTCGCGGAAAAGAGTCCAAAATGAATCTGAGGAATCTTGGATGCACTTATTATAGGAAATTGTCTGATTTTGTCAAGCTTCCACCCTTAATAATTAGAAAAAAACGGAAGGAACGCACGCACCCCTGTAGCAGCAGGAGTGCGTACTCGCCATTAGAGGCTCATAATGAAGAGGACTATCTTCAGGATAAGCACTAACAGCTCGATTCCATTTCTCAGATTCATGAAACAGAACTCCTTTCCACCAGCCATGGTTAGCTGCTGTTCCGTATCCTTGCGGCTACGTTACCATCAGCGGTAAGGACTGGCTTACTTCCCGCTGACGGTGCACGTATACACCCGCCATGCGGCATGTCGGCGGAAAAGCATGGGCATTCTACCATATAGCCACTTCCTGTTCAAGCCCGGCAGAGGAGAGTTTGTTGTCATGTTGCTACATCGAAAGAAGCCCCTTAAAGTGTTCATGTGTAAACGCTCCGGCCAGATGCGCTCGAACAGAAGATAAATCCTAAATCTCGAATTCTGTGTTTCATTTTACCTGCCCTCTTGCAATCGATGTAACAGTCTCTAGTATAGCGTTCGGGAAATAACTGGCATACCCTCTGGTGAATAACCAGACTGACAAATTGGAATTTCACTATACGTTGTACCATTTCATACAATGGTACTTTGACACATCATCAGTAAAACCAATGGATTTATACAAATCGTATCCAGCCTCTGTAGATTCAAGCTCCACAAAACTCAAGTTC
>JAFXDR010000135.1 GCA_017521145.1 Akkermansia sp.
ACCATTGCCGCCGAATACCCGGATGTGGAGCTCACCCACATGTATGTGGACAACGCCGCCATGCAGCTCGTGCGCAATCCGAAGCAGTTCGACGTGATGGTCACCGAAAACACCTTCGGCGATATCCTCACGGATGAAATGGCCATTGTCTGCGGCTCCCTGGGCATGCTGCCCAGCGCCTCCCTCAGCCACGGCTCCAACACCTTCTTCGGTCTCTACGAACCCTCCGGCGGCTCCGCCCCCGATATCGCCGGCAAGGGCATTGCCAACCCCATCGCTCAGATTCTTTCCATGGGCATGCTCCTGCGCTACACCTGCAAGGAAACCGCCGCTGCCGATGCCGTGGATGCCGCTGTGCGCAAGGTCATCGCCGCAGGTTACCGCACCGGCGACCTCGCCACCGGCGCTGAAGGTGAAATCCGCGTAGGAACCCGCGGCATGGGCGACGCTATCATCGAAGCTCTGTAATTTTCCTTTATCAATTCTTTTTATATCCTCCCTGAACCATCAGGGAGGATTTTTGTATCTCCTGCAGACCAGAAAGCTACAGCATCACCAACACCCCTCATATCTACATAACGAGTTCTCAACAGACTCGCATCGCGGTGTCCTATTTCGCATTGCAACTCTTCATAGCTTCTGAACTTCTTCAAGTAATAACTGGCAAATGTGTGGCGCAGAACATCCTGCACCCAGGGTCGAGAAGCCCCCCATCCTGCCGATTGTCTCATTTCCCGCCACAGACGTGGCCACCCTGGTGGACAAATGGGCTTGTCAGTCTTATCTGCTATGTTCTCCAGGAGCCGCCTCAGGGGTTCATGTACCGTCACACATCTTGCTCCACCGGTCTTACTATGCTGAGGCAATATGAAAATGACACCCCGTTCTAAATCAACCTGCTCCCAGGTCAAGCGCGCCACCTCGTGGGGGCGGATTCCCGCATAGAGCATCATCCCCACCGCCGCCAGACATTTGCCTCCTCGGTATGCGCCAGCAGTACTCACTAATGTTTCTATTTCGCTTGGCGATAAAATCGGTACAGGCTTCTCCACCACCATGGGCACCTCAACCTTTGCTACCGGATTTTCGCTGCACCACCCCCTTTTCACAGCTGTACCGAATACTCCGCTTAATATCAGGCGAGCCTTATACCTCTGTCGAGGCGTGTCAAAAGCAGTCTCTATATACCGCTGGCACTCATCAGGCCTAATAGCCCGCAAACGCCGTTTCGCCAACCCCTTACACCGGCTCAAAAAGCGCTGCGTGAAATAACGAAAATCCTGACACGTCCGGATGCGGCGATGGCGACGCGCAGCCAATGCCGCTTCGACAGCTGTTGCAAACGTAACTGTCTTTTCCATTCGTCGCAACTCTTCTTCCCCCACAGCTATGCAGCGTCTGGCTCGCTTTACATTGCCACGCCCGGCTATTAATGCTTCTCGAGCAACCAAAGAAGCCTCCAACACTGAAACGCCTGTATTGCGCAGTACACACAGTGCTGCCTGTTCTTCCATAGATATATCTCTCTTCTCCATAAATCGCTTTTGTAATCCGTATGTCAAGTTCAAAAAAATAGCGTTATAATTAACCCCGACAGGCTTCCCCGCACAAATCAACGCAGCCACTATCACTTACGCAACTTATTACATGCCTGCCATTTCAGCATTATTACATACGGATTACAAAAGCGTAGTGTACCCTACGTGAATAGAAATAAAACGATATACATTCTCGGAGTTGGCCACAGCACGCCCCTAACCATCGAGTTGGCCCAGGATTGCGGATACGAAGTAGAAGGCTTGTATCATTTTGAAGAAGGACGCACCGGTGAATCTGTATACGGCATTCCTATTCTTGGCACTCACGCAGATTTATTCGCCGAAGAAAGCCTGAAACATAAACAATTTGCCTTAAGCATGGGCAACAACGAAGTGCGACAGAAACTTTTTGATGCCCTCATCTCTAAGGGTGGAACGTTACCTAATCTTATTCATCCTACTGCCCACATAGCCCGTTCCTGTTCTATGGGAGCTGGCATCTGTATTGATTCCTATGCCGTTTTGCAACCCAACACACAGATAGGCAATAATACCATCCTTCGCCACCATGTTCTGGTTTGCCATAACTCTACTGTCGGAGAACATTCCTTCATTGCTGCACACTCCATTGTAGGAGCCTACCTTACGTTAGGAAATAACCTGTTCATGGGGCTGGGGGCGATTGCCATTTCCGACAAAGTCAAAACCATTGGTCACCACGCCGTTATCGGCGCGGGAGCTGTACTCACCAAACCGGTAATCCCGGAATCTATCATGGCAGGAAATCCCGCTCGATGTCTGAAATCTTCACCGGAGAATGAGTGCTAATTACAGCAAGCCCCTGTAACCATGCCCAAAGCTCTCTCCTGAGAGCTTTTTTCTTGTCCTCCTCAATCGTTGCGCTATAATCCTTTTAGCATCTCCAAAACCGTTCAAAATTAAAAAGGTTATAAATTATTTTCAATTTCTCGCAGATTTTTCTTGTAATTATTCTAAAATAAGATAAACTACGGCCATGACAACGATTGACAACCTCAAGACCGCCATTACCGGTGAAAGCACCGCCAGCGCCAAGTATGCAGCCTATGCCACTCGCGCCGCCCAGGAGGGCTATCCGCTCATCGAAAAGCTCTTCACCGCCGCCAGCCGCGCCGAGCGCATTCACGCCACCAATCACAACAAGGTGCTCGTGAAGATGGGTGAGGCCCCCATCGACCTGGAGATGCACATCGAGGTAGGCAACACCATCGAGAACCTGAAGGCCGCCATCGCCGGCGAGACCTACGAGTTCACCGAGATGTATCCTCCCATGATTGCCCTGGCTCAGGAAGAAGGCAACACCGACGCAGTGCGCAGCTTCACCTGGGCCAACGAGGCCGAGAAAGAGCACGCCGACCTGTACAGCAAGGCCCTTGCCCAGCTCGAAGCCGGTGAAAAGCTCGACCTGCCCGCCAAGTACTATGTGTGCCCCCTCTGCGGTGACACCTTCGCTGAAGGCACCGAGCCTGACCGTTGCCCACTCTGCAACTTCCCCAAGGCTAAGTACATCGAAATCTAAGCCTCACGCGCCGAAAGGCGCGTTTTCACCCTTCATTTTTCATACGCCCGCGAATGCGGGCGTTTTCATTTTGTCTGCGCTTCTTTTCGTGAAAAATGAAAGATGAAAAATGAAAGATGAAAACATGCGCTGCGCACATGTGAGTTCGCTCACGCGCCGAAAGGCGCGTTTTCATTTCATTTTAACATCGACATCATCATCTCATTTCATTACAATCAACATTGTGCCTGATAATCAATTAATGACGGAATCCATGAACTTCGCGATTGCGACTGTTCTTACTCTTGATACGGTAGAAAAACGAGGAGTGCTCAAAAATCAGTTACTTCGTTCCTCTACAAGTATCGGCGCGAACATCCGCGAAGCTCAATACGCCAGCAGCCGAGCCGATTTCATCGCAAAATTACAAATTGCCCTCAAAGAAAGCAACGAAAGCGAATACTGGCTTGAACTGATGGCAAATACTCAGACATTGGAGCCGGATAAAGCCGAAACACTACTGAATACATGTCGACGAATCAGATTCATGTTGATTCGCTCCATCAAAACAGCTAAGGAGAATGCTTGACCTTCTATACCTCACGCGCCGAAAGGCGCGTTTTCACCCTTCATTTTTCACTCGCCCGCGTAAAGCGGGCGTTTTCATTTCATGTTCGCTTTTTTCATGAAAACTCATGCTGCGCATTCGTGTGAAAGATGAAAAATGAAAACATGCGCTGCGCACATGTGAGTTCGCTCACGCGCCGAAAGGCGCGTTTTCACCCTTCATTTTTCATACGCCCGCGTAAAGCGGGCGTTTTCATTTTGTCTGGGCTTCTTTTCGTGAAAAATGAAAGATGAAAGATGAAAGATGAAAGATGAAAACATGTGCTGCGCACATGTGAGATGGGGCATTACTGCACCGTAGTGCGATAGTCTGCACTGCGGAGAATAGCCTTAGCCTCGCCGAGGAGGAAGAAAGACCCGCAGATGAGGGTGCCAGCGGGCATATCGGCCAGGCACTCAGCCAACGAGGTCGGCGTAGAAACAGGCGCAGCCGACACTGCCTGCACCTTGGCTGCCATTTCGGCAGGGGAAAGAATACGGGGAGACTGCACCGGGGGCAGCACCCACTCACCGACGATGGGGGAGAGCAGCTCCAGCACCTCATCCAGCGCCTTGTCCGCCGAGCCGGCATAGATGCAGCGGGCTTTCTGCTCGCCGAAGGTCTCGCGCCAGGTACGGGTGAGCACCTGCATGGCGTGCGGATTGTGTGCGCCGTCCATGATGACACCCGGCAGCACTTCCTCGAAACGCCCCGGCCAGCGCACTTCGGCCAGACCGCGGGCTTCCTCATCTGCACTGCAGAGGAAATGCGGCAGCGCACGCAGGGCAGCCAGAGCCAGCGCAGCATTGCGCTTCTGGTGTTCGCCCTTCAGCCCTGCGGCTGGTCGCATTCGGAGGAAACCACACGGCAATAGGTATCCATGCGCTGAGCCGCTTCATGAATAGCCCGCATGGCTTCCGGTTCCTGCGGTGCGGAGACCGCCGGGCGATGCCAAGAAAGAATAGCGGCTTTCTCGCCTGCTACCTCGTAAAGAGTTTCGCCCAGATACTGGGTGTGGTCCAGACCGATAGGAGCAAGCACAGCCACGTCCTTGGGCACGGCGTTGGTGGCATCCAGGCGTCCCCCCATACCGGTTTCCAGCACGATGAGCTCCACCTCCTGCTCAGCAAACCAGAGCATAGCCACAGCCAGCACCAGCTCAAAGAAAGTGGGGCACGGATCCCAGCTCTGCACCAGCTCGCGCACCTTGGCAATAAGGCGGGCGGCATCCGCATCCGGGATATTCACCCCGTTCACGCGAATGCGCTCGCTGAACTCCACCAGATGCGGCGACGTAAACAATCCGGTCTTGTACCCGGCGGCGCGTGCCACACTCTCGCAGAAGGCGCAGGTGCTTCCCTTGCCATTGGTACCGGCCACGTGAATGACCTGCGCCCGGGGATACAGCACGCCACAGGCCGAAAGCAGGCGCGTCACCCCCTCCAGCCCCAGTTTGATACCGAAAGCCTGCGTCGAGTATAACCAATCAAGGGCATTGACTAATGATAATTGACTATTGACCATTGTTTTACTTTAAGTGGTTACGCGCAGTTTTAGCACTGGCGGTCATGATATTGCGAAGCTCAGTTGCCTCCTGTTGCAAAGGGATGAGGCGAGCAGAATCAACCTCGCCAGAACGCATTAGGAGTTCCAGCCAGTAAATGCTCTCATCTGCCTCTTCTTCGCAGATTTTGATTTTGGCAACAAAATCAGCCTTACTCTTAGCAAGACTGGCAGCGCGATAGTTGGCACCCACAGAAGTACCGCAACGCAACAACTGCCGCCCCATTACTTCAGCCACAGCATGCCCCTTCAGATACTGGCACAGCCGGATAATA
>JAFXDR010000136.1 GCA_017521145.1 Akkermansia sp.
CAATCACGGCCATCATGTTCCGGCTCTGCATGGCCTGGCAATTGATATGTTCCGCTACGTAATCAATGCATTCGATATTACCGCTCGGGGCGGCGCGTTTCATGAGTCCTCCGCCCCCTTTCCATCCGCTCTGGCAGCGCGCATCTATCCATATCCCGGAGGCTTCGTGAATCTTTTCCAGCAGTTCCTTGTTGCCAGTCAGTGCTGCCCGGTATATCAGAGATTCCCCATTGCGATACACGGAGCTATCTGCGCCTTTTGACAGAAGGATATCTACGGCTTCCGGCAGGTTCTTGTCCACCGCGTACCAGAGGAGGGGAGCGCCATTGATTCGCACATCCTCGGCCCCTCGTTCTCCTTCCTTTACTTCTTCCATCAGCTGGTTGAAGATCACATCCTGTGAGGTTTGAACAGCATCTTCGGGAATCAGCCATTTTTTCTCCTCTTTCTGCTGCAGGGTTGATTGAGCCTTTGCTTTTTTTGTTTTCGCTGCTCTTGAGGTGCGTCCGGGAGTTGCTGCTTCTGTTATTTCATTCAGTAGCAGCATCGGCGCAAGAAGCAATGCAAGCAATCGCAAGAGGAGAGAAAATCTCATGCGTGAGATACTAGCATAATTGATAAGCGTCTGTCCAGCTTAAGGTTTCATGGTAAACCGGGGAACCCCGCGCCGCCTCAGGATTAAAAGATTCATAGTTCCTGTATATTGTTAATGGCGAGTTGGTAAGAAAGGGCGTTAACTATCTGCTGTTGCCGGAGTAACAGGCAGTGCTCCGAATCCCGGAATCATGATGGAGAGGGGCAGAATGTGGGTAGCGTGTCAGCATTGTGAACATGCCTGAGGTAGTGATGCTCCTGGAGATGTTTGCCTTCATGAGCATGGTCACTGCTACGGCGGAAATGACAATCTCCACCCGGTTTACCGCGCACAGCAGTTGGCGGCGGCGTAGCCGGCCACGAAGCAGATGATGCTGCCCACCAGGGTGGCGGCTATGTAGGAACCGGCGGTGAGAAAGTTGCCGGCGCGGAAGAGCATGGTGTTTTCAAAGGCGAAGGCTGCCAGGGTGGAATAGCCGCCGCAGAGCCCGGCGGTGAGTGCCAGCCGCAGGTTGGGCGATTCAATGAACCCGGCGGTGGCCAGTCCGCAGAACAGCCCCATGAACAGGCAGCCGCCAAAGTTGATGAACAGGGTGTGCCAGGGCATATCGGTGGCGCTTATCTGCCAGCGGGTGCAGATGTAGTAGCTGGTCAGGTAACGCAGCACGCCGCCTGCAAAGCAGCCGCAGCCGATGCAGAGCAGGGTCTTGAGCGAAAGAACCATGGGGAGTGAATAGTGAAGAAGTGAATAGTGGAGGGGCTGGATGCGGGGGTATTCTAACAGTTTTTGCGGGAATTGGGAATACTGAAAATGATGTTTCCGCGATTCATGATTTACTATTTACTGAGCTTGACTCTTCGGGTGAGTAGGAGTAAATTTGCGGTGAAGCATGGAGAAAGACCAAAAGCTGGTGGATTTGGAGCAGATGCCCATGGGGCGGCTGCTGGCGCAGTATTCGCTGCCTGCTATTGTGGGCATGGCGGCCATGTCGTTCTACAACATTGTGGACTCCATCTATATTGGCCAGTGCTGCGGGGCATACGCCATTACCGCTATGGGTCTGCTCTTTCCCATCATGAACCTGCTGGTGGCGCTGGGTACCCTGGTGGGGCTGGGTGGGGCCGCTACTACTTCCATCACCCTGGGGCAGCAGGATTTTCCACGCGCTTTCCGTGTGCTGGGGCACTGCACCATCATGGGCTTTGCGCTGGGGATTATGTTCGGGTGGTTCCCGCTGCCGTGGACGGATGAGATTCTCTACCTTTTCGGGGCCGATGCGAATACCGTGGAACCCGCGCGCGATTTCATGCTGGTGCTCATGCTGACCTGCCCGCTCACGTTTTCGTTCATGAATCTGAACCATGTGATGCGCGCGAGCGGTTACCCGTACAAGGCTATGTACAGCCTGCTCATCTCCATGGTGGTGAATATCGCCTGCGCGCACCTCTTTGTGTATGTGCTGGAGTGGGGCATGACCGGTGCCGCCCTGGCCACCACGGCGGGGCAGGGCGTGGGTATGCTGTGGGTGCTGGCTCATTTCCTGAGCCGCCGCAGTGTCATTTACTTCCGTGGGCGCATGTGGAAGCTCTGCGGCCCCATCATGCGGCGCATCTGCCTGCTGGGGCTGCCACCCTGCCTCATGAACCTGTGCGGCTGCCTGGTGGTCATTGTGTTCAACACCCAGTTCCTGCGTTACGAAGGCGCCATGGGCGTGGGGGCTTACAGCATTGTGAACCGCGTGCTGCTTTCCATTGCCATGGTGGTGGTGGGCATTGCCCAGGGCATGCAGCCCATAGCCGGGTATAATCTGGGCATCGGCTACTACAGCCGCGTGCGCCGGGTGTTCTACTATGCTGTGGGCTCCGGCTTCGTGCTCACCCTCATCTGCTGGCTGGGTATCCAGCTTTTCCCGGAAGCCGTGGTGCGCGCCTTCGTGAAAGAACAGGATGCCAACTCCACCCAGCTTATCACTCTGGCTACGCATGGGCTGCGTATCATGGGCCTGGCTTTCCCCCTGGTGGGTACCCAGATTATCATCGGCAACTTCTTCCAGAGCATTGGCCGCCCGATTATGAGTGTGTTCCTGAACATATCGCGCCAGTTCCTGGTGCTCATTCCCTGTCTGCTGCTGTTGCCGCTCTGTTTTGAGGGCGAGGGTATCTGGCTCTCGCAGATGGTGGCCGATGTGTTCTGCGCGCTGCTTTCCTACCTTGTCATCTACCTCTTCTTCACCAAAGTATTCCATAAGAAAGACACCAGCCTGCATTGAATCAGCCATGACCCGCATCCCCCTGCTCATTGCCACCCGCAACGCCCACAAAGCCCGCGAATTTGCCCGCATTCTGCCCCCGCAGTTCGAGCTCAGAACCCTGGCTGATTTTCCCGGTGCGCCGGATCCTGAGGAAACCGGTACTACGTTTGAGGCCAATGCCGCCATCAAGGCTGAGAGTATCTCTGCCGTGTTCCCCGGTCTGGTCGTATCGGACGACAGCGGTATCTGTGTGGATGCCCTGGGTGGCATGCCAGGTGTGTATTCTGCCCGCTATGCCGGCACCCATGGTGATGACGAAGGGAACAACCGCAAGATGCTGGCGGAGCTGGCGGCAAAGCCGGAGAGTGCAAAACCGTTCAGCGCGCGTTATGTATGCGCTATTTCGGTGGCCCGCGCGGGCAGGGAACTGGCCAGCTTCGTGGGCAAGGTGGAAGGGCAGATTACCCTGAATCCCCGCGGCACGGGCGGCTTTGGCTACGATCCGCTCTTCATCCCCGCCGGCTATGATTGCACCATGGCCGAAATCAGCGCCGAGGAGAAAAACCGCATTTCCCACCGCGGGGAGGCTCTGCGCCTGTTTGAACAATGGATCCAGGGGAATGCAGAGTTCAGAACGCAGAATGCAGAATGAGAATAGAGCGCATCGCCTCCCGGCGCTGCGTGGTGGGCAGGCAGCAAGGGGTGTCCCATGCTGTCTGATTGTTGGCACTATTCACTATTCACTATTCACTTAAATTGTGCTAGAATGCCGTCCACATGTTACAGATTGTGCGAAAAGCTTTCTTTTATATTCTGGCAGCGCTGCCGGCAGCGCTGGCCGATTCCTTGTCGTACTGGGAACAGCAGGGGATTATCAACATCAACTTTTCCGAACCGGTAGTCACGCAGACTGTGCTGGAAAACCAGTACCGCAGCGATTGCAGCGCAGCGGATAAAGGGCTGGATATGTTCAGCATCAGCGGTGATACCCGTCACCAGCCCCGCGTCATCTGGGTGGAGCAGGATTGCCTGCGCATCGAGCCCGCCCCCGGCAGCAGCGTGCAGACGGAATATACCCTGCGTTTCCGGGCAGATGCCCAGTACCTGAGCGGGCGGCCGCTGCAGCAGAAAGAATATACTTTCCGCGCTCCCGCCAGCCCGCTGCTGCATGAGGATTTGCGCTCCTGCCCGAATGGCGCCGCCCTGCTGGCCGCGCGCTATCAGAACACGGTGGAGGCGGCATCGCTCAGCCCGCAGACTCCCATTCACTTCTCCTACACCCGCCTGAAGATGGACCAGCGGGGCGATTTCTTTGAATCCGGCGAAAAGGCCGGAGCCATAGTGGAGCAGGCCCAGCTGAAGCATGGCAACAGTTTCAGCATGCTGCAATCGCTCGCCCGCCGCGGGGTGAAGTGGGAGGAACTGCAGCAGGATGCCCCCCTGCCGGGCTACATTGTGGTGCGCCCCGATCGTCCGGTGCCGGCCGGCAGTATCTGGCGGCTGAATGCCAAGGCTGCGCCCGGCTGCGGCATTGCAGATAGTAACCTGGGCCCCATTTATGTGAACCGCAGCCTGAGCGCCCGCCTGGTCGGTCAGGGCTCAGACCGGGAGAAAACTGGTGCCAATGTGCTGGAAATGCGTTTCAATTCTCCGGTAAATAAAGCGCAGCTGCAACAGGCTTTCCGTGAGATGCGCCTCACGCTCAATGGGGTGGAAACTGCACTTGCTGAGGATGGCACTACCCGTACCGCCACGGTGGAGGGACGCGAGCTGCGCGTGCGTTACCTGGGCGAAATCGAGACCCAGGAATTCATCATCGAACCCCACAACCCGGAGAATGATGCCCTGAGCCCGCAGGCAGAGGAAGGGGGGGCTGGTACTGACCGGCTGGTGAAGTATGCACGCCCCGATGCCGCCCGGGGGATGCGTCTGGCGGTGGAAAGCCCGGTACCGGTGCTGATGGAATGCACGCTCAAGGCCGGTATGCAGGGTATTCACGGCCTGCCGCTGGAGCAGGATTTCTCCTGCCGGGCCGATGTGACACCGCTGGTGCCGGGGCTGCCGCTGGGGGTGGAGCACCTGCTGCCGCTGCACGGTGAGCACAAGGTACAGTTCGAGGCGGTGAATGGCAGCAAGGTGCGGGTGCGGCTCCGCCACTGGAAGGCCGGTGAAGTGCTGGCTGCTCTGCCCGAAATTGAATCGCACCTGGAGCAGCAGAAGCGCCGCAGCGATATGGCGCTCACTTATTACCACCGCGCAGTGATGCAGGCTTGTGTGAAAGCCGGCCTGGCCGCGCCGGAAGACGTGCCTCCTGCGCCGGAGAACGCCACTCGTGCCCGCGAGGTGTATCTGGGCCGCATTTTCCTGCAAGGTGCCGGCGGCACCGTGGTGGGAGAGCAGGAGATAGAATTGCCGCTCACGGGCAACCCGCTGG
The DNA here is from genome assembly GCA_017521145.1 of Akkermansia sp. Lineage (GTDB taxonomy): Bacteria > Verrucomicrobiota > Verrucomicrobiia > Verrucomicrobiales > Akkermansiaceae > Akkermansia. The sequence goes on from JAFXDR010000136.1 coordinate 5,281, forward strand.
CCAGCACGGCCCGGGTACAGGTGGATATGGATGCGCTGTGCGGCGGTCAGCCCCGGCCGGGACTCTACCTGGTCGAGATGGATTTCTACCCCTCTGCCGCCGTGGTGGAGGCCGCCAGGGAGCTGGGGATGAACCCGGATGCCTGGGAGCTGCGCAGTGATGCGCTGGTTTCGGTTTCAGACCTGAGCCCGCTGGAGCTGCACGAGGTGCAGGGGACTGCACGCAATGATATGCTGGTGCTGCGCCACAGCACGGGGGCGCCCCTGCATGGCGGGCAGATGATTGCTGTGACTGCCGGAGAAGCTGCGGCCCCGGTGCCGGTGGAGCATGGGCATGTGACCCTGCCCGGTGGCGAGGCCCGCATCATGGTGCAAGCGGGGGAGGATTATTTCCTGCTTTCCAATTCCAATGAATATGGCAGTGGGGCTGATGAGGAGACCGATGGTGATGCCGAGCTGCGTGCCATGGTGTGGACAGACCGCGCCGTGTATCGTCCCGGTGAGAAAGTATATGTGCGCGGGTTCCTGCGCGCGGTGGATGGGGTGAACAATATCTCCCACTCCAGACACCGCACTCTGGAGCTTCATTTTGAAGCCCCGGATGGCAACCGACTGTTCAGCCGCACCTTTGATGTGGATGCCTATGGCGCGTTCAGCCAGGAGCTCACCATGCCCGCCGGGCAGGAGGACGTGACCGGTCGCTACTGTGTGCGCGTGGGTACCACGCGTCCGCGTACCCTGGTGAAGAAAGAAATCTACTGCGAGGTCTTCCGGCGCGATTCCTTCGAAGTCAGCACCGAGGATAAGACGAAGAAGATAGCCCCTGAGGAGCTGGAGCTGCACGTGCAGGCGAAAGATTATAACGCCCTGCCACTCACCAATGGGCGCGCCGAGCTCTGGGTGCGCAGCCAGGCCCCGTTCCAGGGGGCAATCAATGTGGGGAGCGGGGAGCATCCCTGTTATGAATGGCAGGGCAATGTGCCGCTGGGGGCAGATGGTACAGCGGTATTCAAGCTGCCGCTCAGCGGAGAGAGAACCCGCGATTTTGAGGTGCAGTATGAAGGCTCTGTGGTGAACGACCGCGAGGAGGCGCACCGCTTTGTGAGCAGCGGCCGCTATGCGGCGGCGGAGGTGAAAGCGAGCCTTCGCGACGATGATACCCTGCATCTGCTCTGTTCCTGCTGCGATAAGCCCTTTGCCAATGGCATGTCGGTGCGCGTGGCGGTGCGGGTTCCCAAGTGGAGCCGCACCCCGCTGGAGAATGGTTTTACCCTGATTGAAACACGCAGTGAGGAAGTGTGGTCCCAGTGGGTGAATGTGCCGGCCGATTCCGCGGAGGGCGTGCCTGTACCCCTGCGCGGGGTGCTGGCGCAGCATGCCGCAGAGGCTCAGGGCCCCTGCCAGGTGGAAATCACCGGGCTGGATTACCACGGGCGTGTATTCCAATCGCTTCACGAGCGCGATGTCCGCCCCGGTACCGACCAGACCTGGTTCCAGGTAAGACCGGGAGAGACTCCCGGTCAGGTGGTGGTGGAGTGCGGTGCTGACAGTAAGGTGCTGGTGGCTATCAAGTATGGCCGCCGTGTGCGCGTACACACCATGTACCTGCAGAAGGGCATCAACGCCTTTGCCCTGCCGTTTGAGGGCGATGAGGAAGGCGAGATCAGCGCCTGTGTGGCGCGTCTGGAGAATAAACCCGGAACGGGGTGGATTCTGGCGCAGAATTCGCATGATTTAACCATTCAGCTGCCGCGCAGGCGCAGTGCGCTGCAAGTGGAACTGGAGTTGCCCGGCACGGTGCGCCCCGGCACAGAGCAGCACTTTGCCGGGCGTGTGACTCTGCCCAATGGCACGGCTTCGCAGGCAGTGGTGACCCTTTATGCGGTGGATTCCGGCATGCTTTCCCAGAGCAATTGCGCCACCCCGGATGCGGTGGAGGCTCTCAGCCGCCGCAAGGAGCGTTTCCTGGGGGTGCTCAATATGGCTGCCGAGGTGGAATCCTTTAAGGATGGTATGTTTACCCTGAATCACCAGGCACTGCCGGGTGTGTGGCAGGGCGAGGGGCGCCTGGGTTCTGCTCCCTGGCAACAGCAGCCCTGGTGGATGCGTGATACCGTGCCTGCATCGGGTATGGATATGGCGGCATCTCCCCTGGCAGCTGTTGGAGCCCGGCACAAGGGCGCTGCGGCAGGCGCGGCCGCAGCTGCTCCTGTGGCTCCGCGTGTACGCACGGATTTCAACCCCGTTGCCCTTTGGTGCAGTGCGCTTAAGACAGATTCCAACGGGCGTTTTTCTGCCACCTGTACCCTGCCGGATACGCTGACTACCTACCGCGTGATTGCCGTGGCGGCAGATAAGGAGGGTAGCCGTTTCGGCACCGGAGAGGGCGAATTCGTGGTAAACCAGCCGCTGATTCTGCGTGCGGGGCTTCCCCTGTTCATGAGTGTGGGCGATAAGCTGCAGCTTCCGGTTACTGTGACCAATAATACCGCTGCTGAGGGCAGCTGGCAGGTGCAGCTTCAGGGGGCTGGCGAACCGCAGCAGGTGACGCTGGCTGCCGGTGCCTCAGCCACGTTGCATTTTGAGGTGGCTCCCCGGCAGGCGGGCCGCCAGGCATACCGCTGGGTGGCGACCGGTGCCACCGGGCAGGATGCCGTGGAGGGCAGCTTCGAGGTGCGTCATCCCGCCCCTCTGCTCAAGGAAGCGCACCATGCGGTGCTGACCGCCGGACAGGGTAGCCTGGTGCCGCGCGAGAAGCTGGCAGCAGCCCTGGCCTCTGCCCCCGGTTGTGAGCTGGAGCTCTCTTTCTCTGCCAACCCGATGCTGCACCTCCAGGGTGGGGTGGATTTCCTGTTGCAGGAATCGGCCAGTCCGATTACGGAGTGCCGGGCTTCGGCCGTGCTGCCCTGGTTGCTGTATGATCGCCTGGCGCCGCTCTGCCCGCGCCTGGCGCAAACGGCAGATTGGCGTGTGCCTTACGTGATACCCCGCAAGCTCAAGGAACTGCTTCAGTACCAGAATGAGGATGGCAGCCTGCCTGCTTTCCACCGAGCCGGCGCTGGTTGCCTGGCCACGAGCGCGCATGTGGCCATGGTGCTGCGCGTGGCTGAGGAGCGGGGCTACAACTTGCCCCAGAAAGCCTGGAGCAAGTTGCTTGCTTATCTGGAAAAGGCTGATGTGAAGCCGCACCATCCGCTCACCCGCTACGAGGTGGCGCGCGCCTTGCAGAACCGCGAGGCGCAGGCTGCGGCGCTGCGTGCCGCGCTGGATTCGCAGGAACCCTGCCGCTGGGGCAGCG
>JAFXDR010000137.1 GCA_017521145.1 Akkermansia sp.
GCTGGCGCGTCTCATCAACCCGAAAGCCACACCCTTTGCTCGCCCTGTTTCGAATCTGGGGGTGAGCTACATCATTTTCCCCGGCACCAAGGAGACCGAGCATGGCCCCATTGACTACGAGCGCATGAATAAGAAAGTGCAGGAGCTGCTCAATGAGATGGGGGGCATTACCCCGGCAGCCAGGTTCCAGATGGTAGAAGACCCCTTGGCTCCCAAGCCTGTGCCGGAGCAGGTGCCGGCCCCCGCACCTCCGCAACCCCAACCAGCCGCCTGATGCCATGATTGCTTTTCTTCGCGGAACCGTGGCTGATGCGCTGCCCCAGTGTCTGGTGGTGGATGTGAATGGTGTGGGCTATGAGGTGACGGTGCCTCTTTCGACGTTTGACCAGTTGAATCCGGTCATCGGGCAGGGTATCATGCTCAGGATTCACATGCACGTGCGCGAGAATGCACAGGTGCTCTATGGTTTTGCCACCGATGCCGAGCGCGATATCTTCCGCCTGCTGATTGACCGTGTGAGCGGTATAGGCCCTGCCACGGCCATTGCCATATTGAGTGGTCTGAATGTCAACACTTTCAAACAGGCCGTGGTTCAGGGGGATGTGCAGGCCATTGCCCGAGCCAAGGGGGTGGGTAAGCGCACGGCAGAGCGCATTATCCTGGAACTCAAGGATAAGATTGGCGTGGCTTCCACCTGGGAAGCCCAGCAGCAGGGGACTACGACCCAGGCCGCCTCCGATGCCGAGCTGGCCATGGTGGCGCTGGGCTTCAAGCAGGCCGAGGCACGCAAGTGCATCGTGAAACTGCTTAAGGAAAATCCGCAGGCCGGAACGGATGAACTCATCCGCGGGGCTCTGCGCCAGCTGAGTTGACAGCATGGATATGGCGCTCCTCAAGGCGGTTTCCCGCTCGTTCTACCTGAGCATGGTGTGGCTGCCTCCGGCCATGCGCCGGGGAATTGCCCTGGGATATATGCTGGCACGGGCTACCGATAGCGTGTCCGATACTTCGACCGCTGCCGCCGGAGACCGGGTGGAGGTACTGCGCCGGATGGGGCAGGCCGTGGCCGGTGAGCTGGCAGAGCCGGAGCTGGCTGAGTTGCTGCGGATTCTTCGAGATGACATGGCTGACCGGCAGGAAAAACCAGCGGAAGCCACCTTGCTGCGGCGCTTCGGGGAATGTCTGGCTATGCTCCGGCAGGTGAGCGGTGAAGAACGCCGTCTGATTCGCAAGGTGCTGGCCATCATTGTGGAAGGCCAGCTGTGGGACTTGACTTATTTTGCCGGGCGCACGGCAGTGGAATCGGATGATGAAACCCACCGCTACACCTACATGGTGGCGGGGTGTGTGGGCGAGTTCTGGACCGAGCTGGGGCTTGCCACCATGGGGGCCGGATTCTGCAACCCGGAACGCCGGGAAATCATGGTGCAGGCCGGGATCCGTTACGGGCGCGGTCTGCAGCTGGTGAATATTCTGCGCGATATGGCAGAAGATGCCGCCCGGGGACGTGCCTATTTGTGCAGTGACCCGGTGCTGTGGCAGGGACGCGCTGCCCGCTACCTGAATGACGGTCTGGATTACGCGCGCCGCCTGGGTTCTTTCCGCCTGCGTTTCACCGCCATGCTGCCTGCCTTGCTGGGAATCAAAACCCTGCGGCTGATTGCTCAGCGCGCAGGGGTGGAAAGGGTGAAAATTTCCCGCCTGGCCGTGTATGCCAGTTTGCTTAATGCCGCCTGGCTCAGCGTGTGGCGGCGAGCTTCTTGAGCTTCTTGGAAAGTGTAATCTTGGCAGCGGAAGAGACGCGGTCCACAAAGAGGAATCCGTCCAGGTGGTCGCATTCGTGCTGCAGGCAGCGGGCCAGCAGGCCGCCGCAATCGAGCTCCAGCACGCTGCCATCCAGCAGGGTGAGTCTGGCACGCACGCGGTCGGGGCGGGAAACATTGGCACGGATACCGCGCACGCTCAGGCAGCCTTCAGTAAAGAGGTATTGCTCGCCATAGGGTTCCAGCTCGGGGTTGATGAAAGCCAGAGGCATGATGCTGCGCATGGGCTTCTGCTCGCCGTTCACGGTAATCATTTCCGGTTCGGTGCCTTCTTCCTCGTCCTCGGGGATATCAATGACCACCAGACGGATGTTGAGCCCGATCTGTGGGGCTGCAAGGCCAATACCTTCAGTGGCGTACATGGTTTCAAGCATGTTTTCCACCAGGTTCTTGAGGTCATCGGTAATATGTTCCACGGGGGCGCTTACAGCGCGCAGGACGGGGTCTCCGTATTGTTTTACGTTCAGCAGCATGGCGATAAGGTGTTGTGCGGATGCACCGCAGGTGCTCTATTCTGCGTTGCCGGAGCGCGAATGTCAAGCTCAAACTCATGCAAAACGCCCGCAGTGAAAGCACTGCGGGCGTTTTATCATGGAAAACGGAACGATTATTCCTGCGGAGCCTCGGGCTTTCTGGCAGCAGCGGGCTTCTTGCCCTTCCTGCTGCCTTTGCGGGGCTGGGGGGTGGTCGCCGGTTCCGGGGCTGTGTCGCCCTTGGGGAACCACACGGCGTTGTCGCTGGTCACTACGATGTAGCCTTGCTCCAGCAGCCAGATCATATCGGCCACATAGGGGGCATGGGCATCGGTGGCAGCCTGGGTGCTGGCCTCATCGGTACCGGCGGGCACGCCGCTCAGCTCGGCAAACATGGCATCGGCCTTCTTGCCGGAGTTGTCTTTGGCCCAGTTCATGATGGCCATCATGCGGTCGGCCAGCACGGTGCCTTCGGGCAGGGCACGCACGCGGCTGGGGCCGGTGAAGTGGTTGCCGTGCCATTTGTAGATGGGCATGTGGTGGCGGGCCATGCCGTGGCAGAGGTTCGGGATGAGCATCTGCGGGAAACGGCGGGTCTTATCGGAAAGGATGGCCACGTGGGCGGCTATGCCGGGGGAGAGCACGGCGCGCGGGGTGGAGGCGTTGATGAATACCTTATCTACTACCTCGTAGGTGCTGCTGTAGTGGTTGGCCAGGAAATCGGCCTCCACGGCGCGGTTGTCTTCGAGCACGGTATCAGCAGCGCCTTCGCGGGTGGGTTTCCAAACGGTCTTGTGGCTGGCGGCCTGTACCCAGGCGGCCACGGTTTCCTCACTCTTATCCACCGAGATGCGGTTCTTGAACACATCCAGCGGCATGGTGGAGTACTTGTTGCGGTAAAGGTTCATGAGCGCGGCCTGGTAGCCATGCCAGGTCACCGGCCCGATGAGCTCGCCACCCAGTGAGCAGACAGCCACGGCGGTGAAAGTGCCCTTGGGGGCTTCAATTTCAATTTCTTCCTTTGTGTAGAGTTCGCTGAACCAGGGGGCTTTCCAGAGGTAGGCCACGGCTTCGGCCTCAGTGAGCCAGCATGCCTGGTCACCCTTGGTGGAATGAATGAGCATGGGGCCGTTTTCCATCTTCATGAATACGAGGTCGTAGCGGGCTTTATCACCCATGACCACGCGAGCCAGGTCGATGAGGGGCAGGGCGCGCTTCTGCTTCTGAATGTTGGCAGCAAAGAGTTCCAGGATGCTGTTGGCCGGGCGCAGCTCCACCCGGAATCCCTCGGCCGGTGCGGGCAGCTCGCGCTGCGGTCTGGGCTCGCGGCGGGAATCTACGCGGCGTCCATCGCGCTTCTGCGGGCGCTCCGCATTGCCACGCGGGGCGGCGGAGTCGCGGCGGTCGCGGTTGAAGGGGCGGCGCTCGCCACCTTCCTTGCGGCGGGGGGCGCGACCTTCACGGGCGGGACGCTCGGTGTAGGCAGGGCTGCTGGCCGCGCCGGGACGTGCCCAGGCTGGCCCGAACTGGAAATCTGCCAGGTCTGACAGATTGAGGGAATTGGCATTCCCCTGGCTCTTTTCTTCCTTCATGGGTGTAAATTTGCTAACTGCCAACTAGACTACTCCGAAACGCTTGCCAATGCAATCATTTTTTGCGCGTCGGACGCGAAAAATCAACGAATTTCCGGCTTATTCCTCCGTGAATTCCACGCCCAGCAGGCAGATATCGTCATCCTGTTCGGTGCTGCCGGTGAACTGGTGCACGCCAGCCAGTGAAATATCAATCATTTCGCGGATGCTGCGGGGCTTGCGCTCATGCTGGAAATCCATGATGCGAGGAGCGCCGATTTCATCGCCCGTAGCATCCTGAGCCTCGGTGAGTCCATCAGTGAACAGCATGAGCTTCATGCCTGATTCCAGGCGGATTTCGCTTTCGCGGAACATGGCGTTCTCCAGCAGCCCCAGGGCTGCGGTGCGGGGCAGCGGCGGCTGGAATGCCCGGGCATCTGCCGGCAGCACAATCGGAGCCGGGTGCCCGGCGCTGGCAAGGGTGAGGCGGCGGCGGTCCAGATCCAGGTACACGTAGCAGGCAGAGGCGAACATGGTGATGTTGGCCTGGCTGAAGATGCGGTACATCTGGCGGTTGAGCGAGGAGAGGAACAACGCCGGGGTATCGGCCAGGTTGGCCAGCTGGGCCATGAGCCCGCGCATCATGGAAGCAATGAGCGCCGCGCGCACCCCGTGGCCCATCACGTCGCAGATGAGCATGCCCACGCCGCTCTGTCCCACGGGGAACACCTCGAAGCAATCGCCGGCCACCCCGGCAGAGGGCAGGTACACGTGGTGGAAGCTTGCCTTGCGCACGCTGCCGCTGCTGTGCTGCCAGACCCGGTCTGGCAAAAATACGTTCTGCAGTGCCTGCTGCACCTCGCGGGCCAGGTGGATTTCCTTTTCCAGCAGCTTGTTCTTTTCATCCAGCTGCTTGGCAATCCGCTGGTATTTCTGCTGGGTCTCGATGAGTTTTGTCACATCGCTGGAAATACCCACGATGCCTTTCACGGTGCCATCTGCCGCATACCAGGGGAATTTGGAAACGCGCCCCCAGGTGGATTTACCGCCTTTCCACTTTTCGTGGTGAATGCGGTTGGTGATGGGCTTGCCCGTTTCCATGATCTGAGCTTCCTCGGCACGGGCGATTTCGCACATTTCCGGGTCGAAGAAATTGCTGTCGCGGCTGCCGATGAGGTCGGCAGGTGTGCGTACCTTCATTTTTTTGGCCGTGGCTTCATTCGCAATGACGAAGCGGGATTCACGGTTCTTGAAGTAGATGTTATCGGGCAGGTAGTTGATGAGCGTGCGGAAGAGGTCGCGGTCTTCCATGGCGTGCAGGTCTGCC
>JAFXDR010000138.1 GCA_017521145.1 Akkermansia sp.
CCCGGCGCGCGTCAGCGAGGCGGGCGGAACCACTCGTACACCCCAAAAGGAAACCGGAACCCCGACGCAGGTCGGGGTGGCAGAAAGCGATGCAACATATTAAGCTCACACTTTTCCGTCTCCGGGCTTACGCCCTACGCCGTGACAGGTTGTCGCCCGCTCCTGACGTCGGGGCTCCGAATATATTTTCGTTTTACGAGTGGTTCCGCTGCTCGCTATGGATATGCCGCCCGTGAAACGGGCTCGGAAAGCCGCTCGCCTACGCCCAGCCAATTTCCAATCTGGCGATTCATCGAGGCATTCTCTTTTAATTGCGGGAGCAATAAATCGCAATTCGTCAATCAATAAATGATTGACCCTGCGGGACAAGCTGCTATACTGGCAGACAGGGTATTTGAATAGTATGAAGAAGCGCACACTCCTCATAGGTCTTGGTGGTATTGGCGGGCGGGTTCTGCTGGCCTGGCGCCGCGCTCTGGCGGCAAATGGGATGCCCCCGGCGGGGGATGAGCAGGCTTGCCTGTATCTGGATGCAGCGGATGATGTGGTGAGTGAGGCTGAATGGCAGGAATGGGCAGATGATATTCCTTTTCTGAATATCAAGAGAGAGGCCCGCTCGCTTAACGAGATGGAGCAGAATGCGGAGCTGAAGGACTGCGTGGGGGGTATGCGCTGGCAGCTGGCCGGGCGTTTGCAGGTGCCGGTGTATGAGGTGGAAGGGGCTTTGGGTGCGCTGAGCGGGGCAGGGGGTATGCGGCGTTATGGACGCGCGCTGTTGCTGCAGAGCTGGGCGGCGGTGCAGCGCTTGCTCAAGCCGCTGGTGGAGGGTACGGAGCAGCTGGAGGTGCATGTGTTTTTCTCCGCTGTGGGTGGCACTGGCAGTGGTGCGGCTATGGATATACTTGCTTATCTGGAAAAAATCTGCTTGCGTAAGCCCGGCAGTATTCTGCTGCCTTATGCGTTCTTTGCCGGTGATTCACCCCAGGAGCAGTGCCTGGCGGGTGAGCTTGCTGAGTGGCTCGATTGGGCAGATGAGGACCTGGTGCCGCATTGCTACCTGAGTACCCCGGTGGTGGAGCTTCATGAGCAGGTGCAGACCGTGGCGCGCGCCCTGGCTTGCGGGCAGCAGTTTTTCTATATCGGCGGGGAGTATTACGACCACTTGTACGATGCTGTTCGCCCGCGCGGCAGTGCTCCGGGAGACCGTTTCGCTTCGCTGGGTTATGCTACGGGCGTGGCAGACAACCTGGTCTGGCTTGGGCAGTTGCAGAGCCTCGTGGCGGTGCAGGGCGAGGGTAAGGGGCCGCGCCATATGCTGCTGGTGGCGCTTCCCCGCAGCACGCAGGATCCCCGCCGCGCGGAAATGGAGCTCGAGGCGGCTCTCGAAGATGGCTTGCTGCCTTTCTATGTGAATGAGAGCGCCTGCTGCTGCATGGCTCCGGGGTCTGAGGCCCAGGCGGTTCTGCTGCAGACGGGGCTGGCTGCTGCCCGGGTGGCTGCTCTGCCTGCGGTGATTACCAGTGATGATTTTTTTGCCACCCGCGATGATGCATAAAACCCCAAAGAATGCAGATTTCAGAATGTGAAATTTGCATGCTGCCTCCCGGCAGCATGGGGTATTATAACAAGCGCTGAGATGCTCTCAGCGCTTGTTGCAATTGCCCTGCGCTTTGCCGCAGGAAGCTTTACACATTCAAAATCCCATTTACATGGAGAAGGAGGAAACGTTCTGAGTATTGGGCAGGCAGGAAATAAATTTCCCACAAAAAAGCTCTGAGTGCAACTCAGGGCTTTTTCCTCATCCAGGAGCGGCGGGAGCTGCGACCTCTCTTTTCATTTTGCATTCTGCATTCTGAAATCTGCATTCTTACAGACTTGGTTCTTGCGGTTGCATGGAGAAGGAGGAAACGATCTGAGCATTGGGCAGGCGGGAAATAAATTTCCCACAAAAAAGCTCTGAGTGCAACTCAGGGCTTTTTCCTTATCCAGGAGCGACGGGAGCCGCGACCTCTCTTTTCATTCTGCATTCTGCATTCTGAAATCTGCATTCTTACAGACTTGGTTCTTGCGGGCGCGTGGAGTTTCAGGTACAATACTGTGCGTGAGCTACCAGGTTTTTGCCAGAAAATACCGTCCCCGCACGTTCAAGGATGTGCTGGGCCAGGATCATGTTGTGCGCACGCTGTGCAACGCCATTGAACAGAAACGCCTTGCGCACGCCTACCTCTTTGTGGGGCCGCGCGGCACGGGCAAGACCTCCACCGCGCGCATCTTTGCCAAGGCGCTCAACTGCTCCGGCGGTCCGAAGGTGGATTTCGACCCGGATGAGGACGTGTGCCAGGAAATTGCCGAAGGGCGCAGCCTGGATGTGCTGGAAATCGACGGTGCTTCCAACCGCGGTATCGATAACATCCGCGACCTGCGCGACAACGTGCAGTTCACCCCCACCCGCGGGCAATACCGCATCATTTACATTGACGAGGTGCACATGCTCACCAAGGAATCGTTCAATGCACTGCTCAAGACCCTGGAGGAACCGCCCGCGCATGTGATGTTCATCTTCGCGACCACGGAACCGCATAAGATTCTGCCCACCATCCTTTCGCGCTGCCAGCGTTTCGACCTGCGCCCGATTCCCTCGGAAATTATTGCCAACCACCTGGTCAATATTGCCGCCAATGAGGGGGTCACCCTCAGCCTGCCTGCGGCCTTTGCCATTGCCCGCGTGGCCGATGGCGGCATGCGCGATGCCCAGTCCATGCTTGACCAGCTGGTCTCTTTCTGCGGCAACAGCATTGATGAGCAGGATGTAAACGATATTTTCGGCGTAACCAGCCGCGAGACGGTGGCCCGCGCCCTGGCCTACATACTGGACCGCCAGCTGCCCAGCCTGCTGCACCTGGTGCATGAGCTCTCCGAAGCCGGCCGCGATATGGGCCAGCTGCTTTCCGAAATCATGGGGGCGGTGCGCGAGCTGCTCATCAGCAAGGTGGCACCACAGGAAGCCTCGCTCTCCCTGCCGGAGGAGTGGCGCAGCACGCTCGACCAGCTGCTGGCCCGCACCCCGGCAGATAAGATTGTGCGGCTCATGGAGGTGCTCTCCGGCACGGAGGAACACATGCGCTGGAGCACCAACAAACGCCTGCATCTGGAAATGGGTCTCATCCAGGCCGTGCATTCACTGGCCGAAGCCAATATCAGCGATATCATCCGCGCGCTCAACGGCGCCCCGCTGCCGGAAACCCCCATTGCCACCACCACGCTGCCCAGCGTACCCATAGCCGCAGCCCCGGCAGCCGCCACCCCCGCCCCCGCAGCCCCGGTTCCGGCACCTGCTCCCATGGCTGCCCCTATGCCGGAGCCCGCTCCTGCGCCTGCCCCCATGCCGGCGGGGCTGGAGCCCATCGATGATGCGCCGCCCAGTTTTTCGCTCGACCCGGATCTGGCAGATGCCGAGCCCCCGCTCTTCGATGATGAACCCGGCGGCATGCCTGCTGCGGAGGATGCACCCGCCCCCTCCGGCCCCATGACCCCCGAGAGCTGGGATGCCCTGCTGGCTGCCATGCGCGAAGCTTCGCCCCTGCAGGCGGGTGCCGTGGGCAACACGCTTTTCATTGCCGATGATGCCGGGGTAGTGACCGTAGCGATTCACCCGGCCGATACCGATACCCGCGATGCCCTTCTGGGCGAAGCCCTCACCGAACTCATGGCAGAGCTGGCCCCCCGCATCTGCGGCCACAGCATCTCACTGCACATCGTGACCGATGCCACGGTAGCCCCCCCGGTAGAGGAAGCCCCCCCGCCTCCTGCTCCGCTGCCTGCACCAGCTCCCCGTCCGCAGGCCAAGCCCAAAGCTCCTGAAAAGAAGCCGGAGCCGGAAAAACCGACCGCACCGGCCTCGCTGCGCCCCACGGAGGAAGAATTCTACCATGACCCGCTCGTGGAGCTCGCGCTCAAGGAATTCCACGCCACCCTCATCAAGTAGTTTTAACAAACAACACACATACACACATGAATCTGCAGAAACTCATGAAACAAGCCCAGGCCATGCAGGCCAATATGGCCCAGGCTCAGGCCCGCCTTGCCGCCAAGGAATTCACCGCCGAAGCCGCCGGTGGCAAAATCAAGGCCACGGCCGATGGCTCCGGCATGATTAAAGCCATCACCATTGACCCCGCTGTGGTGGACCCGGACGATGCCGAATTCCTCCAGACTCTGGTGCTCAAGGCCGTGCAGGACGCTCTGAATGGTGCCAAGAACATGGCCGAAGCCGAAATGCGCAAGGTGACCGGCGGGCTCGGCTTCCCCATGTAAATGGGATTTTGAATCTTGAATTCAGGATTTTGAATGTGTAAAGCTTCCTGCCTCAAAGCGCAGGGTAATTGCAACAAGCGCTGAGATTCATCTCAGCGCTTGTTTTAATACCCCATGCTGCCGGGAGGCGGTTTGAAATTTTGAATGTAGAAGTTTGAATCTTGAATGTGTAAAGCTTCCTGCGGCAAAGCGCAGTGGGATTTCAACAAGCGCTGAGAGCATCTCAGCGCTTGTTTGTCTACCCGGAGCGGCGGGAGCCGCGACCAAATCAGACATTCTGCATTTTGCATTCTGAAATCTGCATTCCCTGGGGTTCTGCATTCTGCATTCTGAAATCTGCATTCCCAGGGGTTCTGCACTCAGTATGCCTTTATTCCTTCTTGATTCGTGAGCGGGAATAGGTATCATGGTGAGGTATCCTGTATGATGACTGCGCGCCCTTCCATGACCCTGCTTGTGATGTGTACTCTGGCTCTGGCTGGAATAGCGCCGCTGCAGGCGCAGGGGACGGGCTCCGCATCTGCTGTGCGCCAACGCGCCATAGACCCTGCAGAACACTATCTGACCGCTTACCGGCTCTGCCGTGAATCAGAGCAGCTGGCCGCGCGGCAGAACTACACCGCCGCCATCAACAAGGGCGTGCAGGCAGAAAAAGTGCTTGCCGGCATTGTGAAGGATTACCCGCAGTGGAAGAGCAACCTGGTTTCCACCCGCCGCCGCCTGCTGGCTGAGAATCTGGCCACCTACCGCAAGAAATCGGCCGAGGCGCGCATTCCCACCGGCCGCCAGCCCGGCCGCCCGGTGGCCATGGAGATGGAGCTGCCCGGTGCCCAGCCGGCATTCGACCCGATTACCAGCGAGTACCGCCCCATTGAGCTGCCGGATTACGAAACGACCGATAAGAAACTTTACAACGCCCTGGCCGCAGCGCAGGAGGAATGCCGCAAGATGGCTGCAGCCTACCGCGAGCTGAATGCTAAGTACGAGGATTCGCAGCGCCAGCTGAGCTCTGCCCGCATTGAGCAGCAGATGTACAAGGACCGCTACGACCAGCTGCAGCAGCAGGTGAGCACTGAACGCGTGGCGGGCAATGAGGTGGTGAACTCCCTCACCCGGCAGCTGGCTGAACTGGAAGCCAAGTACCGCGCCAGCGAAGCCGCCCGCGAACAGGCGGAAGCCCGCATTGTGGAGCTCGAAACCACCCTGGCCAAGACCCAGGAGGAACTGGCCCGCGTCACCCGCGAACGCGATGCCCTGAAAGCTGAAAATGAGCAGCTGCGCGCCATTGTGGAGCTTAACAGCCCGGAAAAGACCAAGGCTCTGCTCGACCAGAACCTGAGCCTGGACCAGCAGCTCAAGCAGGCACTGGCCCGCATTGCTGAGCTGGAGGGCCGCCAGGCCGGCTCCGACGACGAGCGCACCGTGCTGCAGCAGCAGCTCGATACCGCCCGCGATGAAGCCAACCGCCTGCGCGATGAGATGAGCGGTATTTTTGAGGAAAACATGGGCTACCGCCGCCGTGTGAGCGAGCTTACCGAACGCCTCAACAACATTGAGGCCGACCTGAACAGGAATGCCGACCAGCCGCCGGTAGACCCTGCCCTGGCCGAGGAAAACGAACTGCTGCGCGAGGTGATTGCCAAGCAGCGCCGCAGCCTGGCCATGCAGGAGGAAGGCCGCAAGCTGCTTATCGAGACCTACAAGCAGCTCAAGAACCAGGACCCCGCTACTCTGAGCGCCTTGCAGCGGCTGGATGAGCAGAGCTCGCTGGAGCTTACCGATGCAGAGCGCCGCGTGATGGAGGCTGCCGCCAAGGGCGAGGCTGCCGAAAGCGCCCGGGCGGTGCGCGAGGGGCTGCAGATGGAAACCCTGGCCGACCTGGCATCCAAGGCATTCAGCAAGGGCCGCTATACCGCCGCCGAGCAGCTCTACCGCACATTGCACGATGCCCAGCCCAACCACGTGGCCGGTCTGGTGAATCTGGGCACCATTCTGCTCTACCGTGGCAAATGCGATGAAGCGCTGGAATTCTTTGCCCGTGCCATCCGCATTTCGCCTGATTTAGCCATCTCCTACTACCTTTCCGGTGTGAGCTACTACCGCCTGGACCGCCTGAATGAAGCTGCGCAGATGTTCTCGCGCACCATTGAGCTGGACCCCGGCAATGCGGAAGCTTTCTTCTACCTGGCCAATATCGAGGGTGTGAGCGGGCAGTACGATGTGGCGCTCAAGCATTTTGCCGCTGCTGTGAAGCTTAAGCCCGGCCTGGGCGATGCCCACTACAACATGGCCCGCCTCTATGCCGAAATGAAACAGGTGCCCGAGGCTGCCCGCGCCTACGACCGCGCTATCCAGAACGGTGCTGAGCCCGACCCCGAATTTGAAAAATACCTCCGGAACCACCCGGATAGTGCCCGCCAGCCCGGCGAGGATATCATCCAGACCGTGAACCCGGAGGCCGAAGCTGCCGAAATGCTCCGCAAGGACCCGGATATGGAACGCATCATCCGCGAGCGCGATGCCGAGCGCGTGGAGCTTCCTGCCGTGGAACCGGTGGCAGACCCCGCCGGGGTGCAGGAACCTGCCCCGGAGCCCGATAATGCCCTCATGCAGGAAGCCGCTGCCGATCCCGGGTTCCTGGAGCGCCTCAAGGCCAAGTTCTGGAATGTGCAGGCCGCCCCCAGTGCCTCACCTGCCGGGGCAGGGCATGAGACTGATAAGGCGCGCTTCGGTACGGTGCGGGTGCGCGCCCAGGTGGACGGTGAGCGCCGGCGTGTGCAGCTGCGCCTCAAGCGCCCGGAACCCCAGCGCATCCGCGAACGCGGCGGCGAGATTCAGCTGCTGAAAAAGCAATAAGGGCTTTTATTAATAAGCCATGGGTAGCTCCTCTGTGGAGGCGGGCACACTCTCCTGAGCCCGGGGCTTGATATCCAGATAGTTCAGCAAATCGACA
>JAFXDR010000139.1 GCA_017521145.1 Akkermansia sp.
GTGCTGGTGCTCACCTTCCTCAGCAGCGTGGTCGTGCGAGCAGTCCTCACCGTGTTCATGATGGTGCTCGGCTTCCCCGGCTGCGTGGTCATGCGTGCACCCTTCGCCGTGTTCGTGATGGTGCTCTCCTTCCTCAGCAGCGTGATCGTGCGTACAGCCCTCGCCGTGTTCATGATGGTGCTCGGCTTCCCCGGCTGCGTGGTCATGCGTGCAGTCCTCGCCGTGTTCGTGATGGTGCTCTCCTTCCTCAGCAGCGTGGTCGTGCGTACAGCCCTCGCCGTGCTCGTGATGGTGCTCGGCACTTTCCGCGGCGTGGTCGTGGTTACAGCCTGCACCATGCACGTGGCCGGTGTAGTCGTCGATCGAGAATTCAGAGGCGTAGGCCACGGAGGCCAGGAAGCCAAATAATAAGTTCAGTTTCATTTACTTAGCAATAAAATCAGGGTTGAGATACTGGATTTCCACCTGGGTCACCAGCAGTTTGGTCATACAATCAATGAAGTTCATGCGGCGGAGGTATGCCTCCTGCCGGGCATCGGCCACAGCGGGCAGTCTGGTCTCACCAATGGCGTAGAGCTCTTCCTGTTTCTTCTCGGCAGAAGAAAGGAGCGAAACGCGCTGTTTCTCCGCACGGCAGTGCTTGAGGAGCAACCCCTGCATATCACTGAGCGCCACGCTCTGGTGCATGAGGTCGCGCCAGGCCTGCACCGCATCATATTCCTTAATATCGCGCTCAGCCGTAGCCTGGGCAATACCTTCCTTGTTGCGGTTCCAGAGCGGCAGCTTCATGCCGATGCCCAGCGTCACCTTGGTGTCCTGGTCTTCCTCCTCAAAGCCGGGGCCTATTTCGAGCTCCGGATACTGCTTGCGGATTTCGCGCTGCAATTCAGCCTCGCTGGTATCATGCGCGGCCATGCTTGCCTTGAGCAGCGGATGCTGCATCAGCTGCTCCTGAGTGGGCGCAGCCACGGCGGCGGGAATGGCACCAGGCAGATGTCCGGCGAGCTCCACCTCGCGCTGCTCCGGGTGCAGCCCCAGCAGTTTCACCATATCCAGATGCGCCTGCAGATGCTCCTGCTCCATCTCCTGGAGCTCCTTCTGCCCATCGTTCAAGCGGCGGCAGATGACCTGGAAATCAGCAAACTCCATCTCGCCCAGGTCGTGCATGCGCTGGGCGCTCTTCTGCTCCTCGGTCTGCTGCTTCACGCGGGCCTGCATGAGGTGCAGCTTGGCGTGGGTGGACATCACGCGGTAGCGCAGCGTATCCAGCTGCACCAGGTAGGCGCGTTCCTTTGCCTGCATGGCAAGGTAGTCGGCCTCCTTGTAGCATTCGGCCACTTTTCTGGAAAGGCCGGGCAGACCAGTCACCGGCAGGGTAAGCGACATGCCGATGCCGCGGTTGATGATGTTGGGTTCGCGGATGCGGGCAAAGGAGCCGGAAATGCCGGGGTCTTCCCACAGTCCGGCGAACTCGGCCACGGCAGTACTGCGGGCGTAGCCCAGGCGTGCCTGGTTGAGCTCAGGGTTCAGCAGAAGCCCGATTTCATGCAACTTGTCCAGGGTCAGCGGCGTGTCGCCCTCGCACATGCGGGCCGATATCTGCTGCCACTCGGCAGTATCCCGCTGCAAATCGACAGGTTTGGGAGAGTACAGGGTGCAGGCAGCCAGACCAAGTGGCAACAGGCACCCCAGGTAATGTGGTATCTTCATAAAAATTTGCTCAGTGTTCGCGCGCGTATACGCGCATGATGATTGTTACTATATTTAGTCCTATCAGGGGGTGAAGTAAAGCAAAAACTAACCGCAGCCCCGGGAAATCGGGGAACGGCAGCCTCCCGGGGACTCAATCAACACCTCTGCGGGCACAAAAAGCCCCCGTATGGAGGCGGCCCCTGAGCCACGCGTTCCGGCACAACCAGCACATCCTCCAGTTCCTGTACCGGAACCACAGGCACCTGCGCCAGCAGCGGCAGCGGGG
The DNA here is from genome assembly GCA_017521145.1 of Akkermansia sp. GTDB lineage: Bacteria > Verrucomicrobiota > Verrucomicrobiia > Verrucomicrobiales > Akkermansiaceae > Akkermansia. The sequence goes on from JAFXDR010000139.1 coordinate 1,979, forward strand.
CCACCGTGCGGGGGTCGCGCAGGCCGGCATCGCGCAGCAGCAGGATGCGGTCGTGCGCGTGGCGCTCATGGTGGTGTGCGCTCCATCCCTCCGGCAGCTCATCGGCCCCGGCATGTCCCGCGCACTGCGCCACCAGACAGCAATTGTGAGCACAACAATCCGCGCCCGGCACTTCCAGTGAAGCCCCGGTCATGAACACTGGCAGCAGCAGAAACACCACCACCATGATGACACGCGATATTGTCCTCATCACGCCCCGCATTAAGCCAGCAGCCCCGCGAATTGTCAAGAAGAATATTTTAGATTTCCGATAGAGACAATCCGAGACACCGTTCTCGCTTTTCGAGGACTTAGAACACAGCGCAGATGCTCATCTGCAGCACAGGATAAAAACACAGGCTGTCTGCCAGGTCAAAGAAATCCCTGCCCTCTGCACGGATTCCCTGCACCAGTTCGGACTGGGTGATGGGCTTCCACTGGCACGTTCCCGGGTCGCGGGATTTCAGTCCACCGCTGGCCTGCACGCTCATCTCGCCCTGCCCCATATAGCAGATACCCATATCAATGCTGTACATCAGCCAGGGGAGGTCAAATACATAATCCTGATACCCGATGCCGATGTAGGGCTGTAGCCTGTTCCAGGTGTAATCGCCACTAATGCAGGCGTGGTCACCATCGGTTATCTTATAATCCCGGCCACCGAAATGCACCCTGTTCTGCAAGCCCGGCTTCTGCCGGAAATGCGCGCGGTACTCCGCCTTGCTCTCGCACAGGTTCAACCCGGCACTGATATAAAAATGCTCCCCGAACGGGAAGAAATCTATCAACATTCCGGCATTATTCCCATGTATCTGAATCCGGCTATCCATACTGCCCCACTGTTCTGAACTATCATAGCCCAGATACGCACCGCGCAGCCGCACCCTCACCCGCTCCGAAATATGGAATCCCGCGCTCACTCCCACGCCCTGAGTACCAC
>JAFXDR010000140.1 GCA_017521145.1 Akkermansia sp.
GTGCCGATGCCGTTGAGGGTCTCGTAGGTGAGCAGCATATCCTCGGGGGAGGTGTAGAGCTTCTCGTTGGGGGCGTCGCCGTTGTCCACGCCGTCTTCCTCACCACCCACGACGCCAATCTCGAGCTCGAGAACGATGCCGACCTCAGCGCACTCCTTGAGCATCTGCTGGGAAATCTTGAGGTTCTCGGCCATGGGCAGGGCGGAGGCATCGAGCATGTGGGAGTTGAACAGGGGCTTCAGGCCGGCCTCCACGCGGCGCTTGGATTCAGCGATGAGGGGGCGCAGGAAGCTGTCGATCTTATCGGCCTGGCAGTGGTCGGTGTGCAGAGCCACGAGCACGTTGTACTCTTCGGCAAGGCGATGGGTGGCTTCGGCCAGCACGATGGCGCCGATAGCGGAGCTCTTCACAGCGGTGCCGGAAGCGAACTGGCCGCCACCAAGGGACACCTGGATGATACCGTCGGACTTGGCTTCAGCGAAAGCCTTGAGGGCACCGTTGATAACCTCGATGGTGGTCACGTTGACGGCGGGATAGGCATAGCCCTTTTCCTTGGCCGTGTTGAGCATCTTGATGTACTGTTCTTGTGTAGGTACAGGCATGGTACTATTTGTTTTGGTTGGAATTTTCAGGAGCACGCAGAGCGCGTGCTCTGCACGCAGCGTATTTTAGCGTGACTTGCCGCTATTTGCAAGTCGAAAAAGCGGAAAGCCCCGATTTCCTGATGAGGAACCGGGGCTTTCTGGCTATTGGGAGTACGAGAGATAGGACTTGAACCTACGACCTCCACCATGTCAAGGTGTTGCTCTACCAACTGAGCTACTCCCGCATCATGAACTGGGCAGGGATGGATTCGAACCATCGAAATCGTACGATAGCAGATTTACAGTCTGCCCCCTTTGACCGCTCGGGAACCTACCCATGTTGTGATTTGCAGACCGCAGATACGGTGTGCGGCGGTAATTTACACAAAGTTGCAGATGATTGCAAGCCTTTTTTTAATAAATCAGAGATTTTTTTGCAATTTGTAATTCCGGATGCTTACAAAAACGAAGATAAAGCCAATAGCCACAATGATGAGGGAAAGTAACTGCCCCTGGGTGATGCCGTGCCATACGCCGGCATCCGGTTCCTTGAAACACTCGCAGGTGATGCGCGCGGCGGGGTAGAGGAAGCAGAAAATGACGGAGAAGATGCCATCCGGTGCCTTTTTCCACAGCAGGCGCACGCTGAGCCCCACAATGAAGAGTAACAGACCTTCGCCCACGGCCTCGAACAGCTGGGAGGGCCAGCGCGGGTTCAGGTATTGGCCCAGCGCTTCGCTTACGGCAGGGTTTTCCCGGCACAGGCGGCTCAGCGTGTCGAAAAACACTTCACCCGGCAGTGCCAGCGTGCTGAGACTGGCTCCTGCTGCATGCTCCACTGCCACCATGGCCTGAATCTGCTGCTGGGGCTGCAGTTCGAAAATCTCCAGCGGGAATTTCATGGCCAGCGGGTTGGTGGCATCGGTGATGCGGCCGTAGAGTTCGCCGTTGATAAAGTTGGCAATACGCCCGCAGAACAAGCCGATGGGACTGGTGATGGCAATGCCGTCGAGCAGCTTGACTACGGAAATCTTATGGCGCCAGGAGAACCAGAGTGAGGCTACGCCTACGCCCAGAATGCCGCCGTGCGAGGCCATGCCGCCTTCCCATACGCGGAATACCCAAAGCGGATCGGCCATAAAGCCGCTCAATCCATTCTCCGGCAGCCAGTAGAAAAAGAATTCGCCCAGTCGCCCGCCGATGAGTACGCCCAGAATGCAGACCAGCGTCACATAGTCCCCCAGTTTTTCCAGGTCCATCTGGAAGAGCTTTTTCTGGGTGAGCCAGCGCAGCACCAGGTAGCCGAACACGAAGCCTGCTACATAAGCGAGCCCATACCAGCGGATGGCTAACGGGGTGCCGGGGACGTGAAAAAGAATGGGATCCAGGTTGTGAATGTAGACGGCTGATGCTGGCATGACAGGCGCGGTTATATCACATGCCGGCGGGACGAAACAAGCAAATTTTTCCGCGCGCGCGGGCGATAGACTTTTATTTGACATTCTTTCAAAAAAAATCCCTTTTTTGAAGATTCTTCTCGCCAAGGGGGGGGATATTGTGTATAAGTATAGCACACCTTTGTTTTTTTAACCATGAAACGATTCTTTCTTCCCCTTGCAATGACGGCTCTCTGCGGCTTGCAACAGGCTATAGCTGCGCCTGATGCAGAGTCTGTCGAGGTTGAGCTGAAGCTGAAAGCCAGCGATGCCAAATTCCTTGAGATTGTACCTAAGGATATGGCCGATGCGAATTACTTCAATTTCGAGACTAGAAAGACTCCGAGCCCGGCATGGTTCTATATGCCGATTCAATATGAGCTGCGCGGTGAATGCGCCTCCAAGGATGGTAAGCCGGATTATCCTCTGTATGTACCTGAGCTGAAGGTGCACGTGTACTGTCTCTTCGATATGGGTAAGAAAACCGGTGGAAAATCTGCTGGTAAGACCAAATTTGTGATGATTGACAAGGAAATCACCTACGTGGATATTCCCTTGCCGGATCGGGATTCCAGTAAGAAAGTAGGTCTGAATAAGAAAGTATATGCGGCGGTCTTTGTCTCCCCGGCAGATGCTGCCCGGCTTGGCGATGAAGCAGTTGCGAAATCTGATAAGGCTGATAAGATTTCAAAGGTTGACTTTGGTAAGAACCTTGCCGCCATCGCTGTGGAATTCCGGGTGGGCGATGTGGAGGTGAGCATCGGCGACTTCAAGAAGAAGAACCCGAAGGGTATCGTGGTTAAGAAAGAATATGCCAATACGCTGAACGATGGCTGGTGGAAGCTGGAGAATACAAGCGTGATAGATCTGAAGTCTATTGCCGAGACTCCCTTTGCCCCGTTCTACGCTGCGGCATTCCCGCCCACGGCAAATCTTTATGGTTCTCCGGCCGCGGCTTCCTCCGTCGGAGGGTCGGATTCCTCTGCCGATACTTATGTGCCTACTGCTGCAACTGAAGATGCTCCTGCTGAGGAACCTGCGGATACCGGCAGTAAGAAGAAAAAAAGTAAGAAGAGCCGCAAGTAAGCCGCAGGCTTGCTGTGATGCAATATGATTTTTTAACTGACAACTGACTACATATGGCTGAATACAAGACAACAGTAGCCCTTGAGATTGGCTCTCAGAGCGTCACAATGGGTGTCTTTACCCCGGCCGGTCGTGGGTTTGCGCTTTCGCGCTATGCCCGCAGGGATATCCTGCTGGATCCGGTTGAGGAAGGTATGCGTATGGATTATGTTGGCAACGCCATCGCGGAGATGGTGCAGGAACTCAAGGTGCGTGGCAGTGAGGTGCGCAACGTGGTTTCCGGCCAGCAGGTGTTCATGCGCTTTATCAAACTGCCTGCCATTGATCTGGATGACCTTGCAGAGCAGGTAGGATACGAAGCACAGCAGCACATCCCGTTCCCTCTGGAGGATATCATCTATTCCTACCAGGAACTGGCCGATCGCGGCGAGGGTGAGCGTGAGGTGCTCCTTGTAGCAATCAAGAAAGATGTGCTGGATAACCTGAATTCCCAGGTTGAGGCCAGCTCTCTGCGCACCTGCAGTGTGGATTGCACCATTACCTCTCTTTACAATGCATTCCGCGCCAACTACGATGAGGAAGAGCCGGTAATGCTGCTTGATATCGGCGCCAAGACGACCGATATCATCTTCGCTGAGGAGGATCGCTTCTTTACCCGCTCGGTTACGGCTGCCGGTGCTTTCATCACGAACAGCATTGCCCGCGAATTCAATCTCAGCTTCCGCGATGCTGAACAGCGCAAGATTGAGGATGGCGTGGTTTCCCTGGGCAATGGTTATACCGATGCCATGAGCGAGGAGGATGCCGCCCTGGCTACCACCATCCGTACGGCCATGAGCCGCCTGAGCTCAGAAGTGCAGCGCACGATCAACCACTACCGGGCCCAGTATAAGGGCAATGCTCCTACCAAGGCATATATCTGCGGTGGTGGTGCTCGTCTGCCGTTTGCTCTGGAGTTCCTGCAGTCTGCTCTGAATATCCCCGTCGAATACCTGAACCCGGTGGATATCCTCTCCGTCGGCCCCAAGATTGATGAAGCAGAACTGGAGCAGGATGCCATCTGCCTTGGCCCGCTGGTGGGTGCTGCTATCACTGGTTCCGGCACTGGCGAGTTCAATATTGACCTGGTGCCTACCAGTGTGGGTAAGGACCGCGCAGAAAAGAAGCTGCTGCCCAAGGTTGCAATCGCTGGTGTTCTGGCGCTGGCTGGCGCGGGTTTCTACGCCTATGCCGCCAACCAGTCTGCAATGGAGTCTGCATCTGTGCTGGCTGTCGCCAAGGCTGCCGATGAGAAGGTGGGGGCTATCAATTCCCAGATTGAGAATGTGTACAGCAAGTATGAATCTGAAATGAAGAAGATTCAGGAATACGCAGAGCTATACAAAATGCGTGGTGCCTATGCAGAAGTGTTGCAGCAGCTGAGCCGCAAGGCTGCCTCCATCAAGTTCTGGTTCAACGAATTTGCTCCGCTTATCAACTACGATGTGGATGCTGCAGAACTGGGCGAGAAGGGCGAATTGAAAGGCACACGCCTGATTGATATGCGCGGTGGCCGCGCCAAGTCCGATAGCTCTGCCCGCAATGCTGCCCCTGAGGAGGTTAATACCCGCAAGGCTGGTAAGGACCCGATGGTAACCGCTATCTACATCAGCGGCTTCACCATCAAACCTGTCAAGGGTGATGGCCTGCCCCAGCGCGGTATGATGCATGATCTGGTGGCTGCTAATTTCGATGAACGCAGTGCCGATTCGCTTTTCTCGTATGAGAACAAGAAAGTGGAAAGCAGCACCATGCATTACTTCCAGTTCGTGAATCCGAAGAATGATAAAGGGCTGCCGGATTATGTGGAGCGCTTCTCCATGATTATGCCGCTCAAGACCCCCATTGCCATTCCTGAGTTGAGCGCTGGTAAGAAGTGATATGAACCCTTAATTTTACATTGCGATAATGAATATTAGTGAAAATAAGAGAGTTGTAGCGCTTTCTGCCCTGTTTGCCCTGGCTTTTGGCGGGATCATGTTCTATGGCTACGGAGAAAGCCAGAAGCATGCTGCCAATGAGGCAGAGATAGCTCAGATTCGCGACCGCTTTGATGCCTACGTTAACGCGGAGATTGCTCCGACCAAGCAGGGGCTCAAGGAGGTTAAGGGCGCTTTGGGTGAGGTGTCTGCCGTGAATAAGGAGATGCAGGCTGATATGAATCGCTATGCTGCATATTGCTGGGGCGATGGGAAAGCTGTTTCTGCCCTGGAGTTCCAGAAGAGGCTGCAGGATGCCTGCAAGAAAGTTCAGAGCCTTGCTTCGGCAAATCAGGCTAAAGTGACCGGCAGTGCTGCTGATCTGGGAATGAGAACCCACCAGAAGGCGGCACCTGTCGCAGATAACGTGCCTTTCCTGGATTTTCAGCTCAAGGCTGTGAGCCGTGTTGTCGAGACAATTCTTGCTGCTGATGTTACCAATGTCTCCAAGGTGTATTGCGAGGCATTGCCTGAGGCTGCGTTTGAATCCCGTGATGCCAACAGCCGCAAGGCCAAGCCCTATTTCCCTCTTGGCTTTGAGGTTGCATTTGAGGCAAAGCGCGGTGCGCTGCCGGCCATCATCAACTCTATCGTGAAAGATAAGGATTTCTTCCTTACCATCACCGGTATTGCGGTGGAAGGTAACGATAAGCTCGCTTCTGTGGATGCCTACAAGGCTCCTGCCGCAAATGAACCTGCCGGCTCGGATCTGGGCGAAGAAACCGTAAGTGAAAGTGCTGGAGAAGTGGTTGCCGTTCAGAAAACTGGTGCGCAGACTGAAACGGTGCGCGTGTACATGACTGTGCAGGTGCTCTACTTTACCCCCGGTAAGACCAAGTAAACCTTAACAACTCTTATACAAACTATGGCTGAACAATCTAATCCCGGGTTAAAGGCGATCATGACCGGCGTTGTGCTTAGCGTTGCAGCCGCTTCTCTGGGCGGCTATACGATGTACTCCGGCAAGGTGGCTCCGGTGGAGACTGGTGTTAAATCCTCGTCGGCTACCTCTTCCCTTACCGAAGAAGCTCAGAAGGTCAAGGAAATGGTGAAACGCGATTTGTCCATTGTGGATACCGCCCCTGCTGGCGCAACCATCAATGGCCAGCCGCGCCTGGCTCCGCTCTTTTATGCTCCTGAACTCTGGCAGGTCACCCTTCATGATAAGAAGGAAGTAGCGGTGGTTGACATATACGACCCGGCATCGCCCAGTATTCACGGTGATATTCCGAATTCCTGGTTCATTGCCAATAATCTGGCAGATGCTCTCGGTCGTTCCAACGGCCGCACTCTTGATAGTGATAACGATGGTTTTACTAATGAAGAGGAATTTGCTGCCAAAACCTGCCCCTCTGCGGCCAACAGCTACCCGGATCTCGTACAGGTTTCCGGCGGTGCTCCCAAGCTTGAGGTTGTGGACGTAGAGGATGCCCGTGCGTTGATCACTACGGATAATATGTTTGCAGATGCTTCTCAGAAGCCTTCTGCTGTCAATATCCGCATCTTCAACAAACGCGCAGACTATATGCCCTCCCATAAGGTTACGGTAAAGCCCGGAGAAAGCTTTGATCTGACTCCGGCTGAAAAGAAGAGCCGATTTACCGTGGTGCGTTTCGATGTTCGCGAATTTCCTGATTACGGAGGCTCCATGACCAAGGAAAATGTGGTTGTCATCCGTGATAATGTTACCGCATCTCCGGATAAGGAATTTGTGCTCCGTGCAGGCAAAACACCTGAAGGACACAAGGATTTGGGCAGTCCCGCCGAGAAGGGCCGCATGATTACGGATACCACCATCACCATGCGCGTGACGGCTGGGTCTGCTCATGGAAAACCCGAAGGTAAATTCGGCGTGCAGATGAATGCTTCCTTTGCCATTCCCGGCGGTAAGGCCGATGGCTCTGAGCTTCGTGCAACGCTCGAATCCAAGGACGCTTCCGGGGCTGTCAATATCCGCCTTGATGGAGCGGAAAGTCCGGTGAACGTTCCCAAGGCTTCCGGAAAAGGTGCTTCTTCCAAAAAAAATCGTAAGAAATAAGAAAAAATTAAATTGTAGACTTTACATTTGAATAGAATTCTGCCATAAATAGGACATTACCATGAACCACACACCTCTCATTAACTCAAAGCGCGCGATGATTCTTGCTGCCATCGCTGTTTCCTGCCCCATTGCGCAGGCCAGCACGGCAGGCTACATCAGCACTTCGTCCGCTGCCGGCACCAGTCAGGTGGGTCCCACCGCCGTGTATTCTGGTGACACTCAGAACAGCATCAATGCCCGCGAGGCCGCCCGCCGCAAGGCAAAGACCTCCGAAGCACTCGAGCTGCTCCAGCAGGGTCGCACCTGTTACTCCCAGAAGGAGTATGTGCAGGCTCTTGAAAAGTACGAAGCTGCATGGAAAGCTGTTCCCAAGGCCCCGGCAACCCAGAAGCTGCAGGAATTCCTTGTTAAGAGCATTGGGGATGCCTCCATTGCTGTTGCTATGGAGTATGCCCGTGTAGGCCGCTACGACGAAGCCGAGCAGCTGCTGCTTGATGTGCTGGAACGCGATCCGAACAACAAGCGCGCCCGCCATGAGCTCGCCCTCATGCGCGACCCCGTGCGCAACAACCCTGCGCTGACTCCCGAGCATGTCAAGAATGTGGAAGAAGTGAACCGCCTTCTTACTCTGGCTTACGGCCACCTTGACCTGGGTAACTATGATGCTGCTTACGATGAGTTCAATCGTGTTATCAAGATTGACCCGTACAACACAGCTGCCCGTCGTGGCCAGGAAAGCATCAGCAACCGTCGCATGAACTATTACAAGGCCGCTCACGACTCTTTCCGTGCCAAGGCTCTTGCTGAAGTTGATGCCATGTGGGAAGAACAGCTGCCTCAGGATCAACCGACCATTCAGACTGCTGGCACCGAAGCTGTTGCCACCTCTGAGGGTGTGCTTCGCAATCGCGACAACCTGGTGAACCTGAAGTTTGACCGCGTTGACTGGGAGGGCATGCTGATTGAAGATGCTCTTGATATTCTGCGTAAGAAGGCCATGGAGAATGGCATGCAGATGAACTTCATCTTTGAGAAAGCTCGTCAGGAAGCCCTTGCTCCTGTTCCTGTAGCCTCTGATGACGAGGAGGAAGAAGAGGAAGATGAAGAGGGTGAGGAGGAAGA
>JAFXDR010000141.1 GCA_017521145.1 Akkermansia sp.
ATGAGCCGCAGGTAAAAGTGGAGGTTCTGGAACGAAAGGACACGCAGTGCCAGCATTTCGCCGGCGCGGAAGAAGTGGCGCAGCGCCGCGCGGGAGAAGCGGGTCACGTGCGGGTGTCCCTCCGGGTCAAGTGGTTTGGGGTCGTCTTTCCAGCGCTGGTTCTTGATGTGGATAGGGCCATCCGGGGTCATGGCAATACCGTGGCGCGCCAGGCGGGTAGGCATCACGCAGTCGAACATGTCCACCCCGCGCTCTATCATCTCCAGAATCTGGGTGGGGGTACCCAGTCCCATGGCGTAGCGGGCCTTGTCCCGGGGCAGGTAGGGGGTGCTGTTCTCGATGGCGCGCAGCATTTCTTCCTCCGGCTCGCCCACGGATACGCCGCCAATGGCGTAGCCGTCAAAATCCATGGCTGCAAGCTCTTCCGCGCAGGCGCGGCGTAAATCGGCATACACCGAGCCCTGCACAATGCCGAAGTGGTTCTGTAAGCCCGGGCCGCTCATGGGCTGGTGCTCATCCACCCACGCCTTGCAGCGCTTTGCCCAGCGCAGGGTGTAGCCCAGCGATTTTTCAGCGTACTTGCGGTCGCAGGGGTAGGGCGGGCATTCATCGAAAAGCATGGCGATATCGCTGCCCAGGTTGGCCTGGATTTCCATGCTGCGCTCCGGGCTCAGCATCATGTATGAGCCATCGATGTGATTGCAGAAGCGCACGCCTTCCTCGGTAATCTTGCGCAGGCGGGCCAGGCTCCACACCTGAAAGCCGCCGGAGTCGGTCAGGATGGGTTTGTCCCAGCCGGCAAAGGAGTGCAGACCACCCAGGTTGCGGATGGATTCATCCCCCGGGCGCAGGCAGAGGTGGTAGGTGTTGCCTAGGATAATCTGGGCCCCCAGTGCCTCCAGGTCTTCCGGGTGCAGGGTTTTCACGGTTCCCTGGGTGCCCACAGGCATGAAAATAGGGGTCTGCACATCGCCGTGCGGCAGGTGCAGGGTGCCCAGGCGGGCGCCGCTCGGGTCTACACTGTGTAAATCAAATGCCATCGGTCTTCACATAGCGGGCAGCAAAGATGGGCTTGCCCATTGCTTCCCATTGTTTCTGGAAATCGGTTTTCGGGTAGAACGGCGCGTTCCACTCCTCGCGGCGGAAGAGGGGGCTGGCATCCATCTTTTCGCACACCCACTGGAAATATTCCTCGTGGTCGGTCTTGAAAAGCACTTCGCCGCCGGGGGCCAGGGCGCGGTGCAGCACCGGGATGAATGAGTCCTGCACGAGGCGGTTCTTGTGGTGCTTTTCCTTGGGCCAGGGGTCGGGGAAGAGATAGTGCAGGCGGCTGATGCTGCCCGGCGCCACCATCCATTCCAGGAAATAGCGGCTTTCCACGCGCAGCCCGCGCACATTGGTGAGCCCGCGGCGGGCGCTTTCGTTGCATACTTTGCGGATGCGCCCCAGCAGGCGCTCCACTCCCAGGAATCGCGTCTCCGGGTAATGCTCTGCCATGGCCAGCAGGAATCCGCCATCCCCGCAGCCCAGGTCTACTTCGCACGTTTCACCTGCGCCAAATATCTGCGCCACTCCGTAGCGTGCAAAATAATCCTCTGGAACAAAAGCCGTACTCATCTGCCGCCCATTGTACAGAAGCCGCTCCGTAAAGTCAAATCATTAGCGCTATGCGTACACACAGCACGGAGCCCAAAGGATTCGGGCTCCGTGAAGTGAATAATGAATAAGGAATAGTGAATAGTTGGAAGAAAGGTCGCGGCTTGCGCCGCTCCGGGTAAAGAAACAAGCGCTGAGATGTATCTCAGCGCTTGTTCTGATTCTTCTGCGCGGAGCGCAGCTGATTTCACACATTCAAAATCAAAATTTCTACATTCAAAATGATTACGCGGGCAGCAGGCGCACAACGCGGTCGGCGCGGGGCAGGGTGATGGTCACGGTGGTGCCGGTGCCTTCCTTGGAGGCGAAGGCCAGGGTGCCGCCGTGGTCTTTGATGATGCGGCGCACGATGAGCAGCCCCAGCCCGTTGCCTTTGCTTTTGGTGGTGCGGAAGGGTTCGTACATGCTGCCCATGACTTCGTGGGAGATGCCGGTGCCGGTGTCGGAGATGACGATGCGGATGTCGTTGTCGTTGTAAGCGGTCTGGATGTAGATGCCGCCATCATCACCGGGGATGGATTGGTAGGCGTTGCGGATGAGGTTGTAGAGTGCCTGGAAGAGCTGGGCAGAATCGGCGCTGAGCTCGGGCAGGCTTTCGCTGAGTTCCAGGTGCATGCCGATGCCGCGCGGGGCAATTTCCGGGTCGAGTGTTTCGAGCACCTGCTCCACCAGGGTGTTGAGGTTGAGCGATTCCCGCTGCAGACGGGTGGGGCGCATGCTCTGCAGGAACTGGTGCAGCAGTGTGTCGAGCCGCTGGGTTTCGCCCAGGGCGGTATCCAGCAGGGGAAGCAGCTTGTCCTGGTTCTCATCTGCCAGTTTATTCAGTTTGCGGCGCAGGAGCTGCAGATTGAGACTCAGTGAATTGAGCGGGTTGCCGATTTCGTGCGCCACGGCGCTGGCCATGAAGCTGAGCAGGTTGAATTGCTCTGCCTCGGCATTCTCAATCCCCTGGGTATGCTGTTCGGTATCATCGCGCACCAGCAGCAGATATTCGCTGCCGCCGGCAATGGGGCTCATGTGGAAGTGGTAGTGGCGGGGTTCGGGGTAGTTCACCTGCAGGTCGCGGGTGATGGCGATGCCGCTGTTGCGCAGGTCGTCCCAGGGGCAGGTGCCGCCGGTCAGGGTTTCAAAGGGGGTGCGCAGCAGTTCGCGCAGCGGGCGGGCATAGATGGCGGCGGCGGCTTTGTTGGCAAAGCGGGCCTGCCCCTGCGTGTCGAAGATGATGATGCCATCGCGCAGGGCATCAAAGATATCCTGCAGCAACCCTTTATCGGAAACCAGGCGCATGAAGACGCTGCGCAGCTCTTCGGGGCTGAGGTGGTCGAGCCGGGTGACGAGTTTGTCGATGGTGTCCTGCTTCATAAGCTGATTTCGACTCTGTTGGAATAAATCGGGATTTCGGCGCTGTACACGTGGTGCTCATCGAAGCTGCCCGGGCAGGGAGCGCCCTCGGCCATCACTCTGGGGGCGGCACCGTGGGGCAGGGCGTGCAGTGCCAGCGTGGCGGTGTCTTCCCGCGGGTCAAGATTGCCGGTGACTTCGCGCACAATGGAGATGCTGCGGCGGGTGGCACTGTAGCGGAAACGGTGGTAGCGGTACATGCCGATGCGGTGGGCCTGGCCATCGCCGCTGTCTTCGTAGTGGTAGCTGGTGGCCTGTGTTTCCGGTGCCCACCACAGGTCGTAGGTGACATGCGGCACCGGTATCTGCCCGGTGTGCTGCTGCACCGGCCAGCGGGGGATGAGGTGCCCGCCGCGCACAAAGACCGGAATGCGGTTCAGCGGGGTGGAGACCCACACTTCTTCTCCCGCAGCCGGGGCGGGGGCATCGGTCCACAGCGAGTACCAGTAACCGCGCGGCATGTAGAGGAAGCGCCCGCTTTCGCCCGGGTGGTGTACCGGCACGATGTAGAGCGATTCACCCATGAAGAATTCACTGCTGCGCCAGTACATATCCGGGTCTTCCGGGTACATGATGGCCAGGGAGCGGATGATGGGGAGGCCTTCGGCGTGGTAACGGTGGAACTGGGTGTAGATGTAGGGCAGCAGGCGGTAGCGCTCCATGATGGCGAGTCGCACGTGCTGCTCCACCAGCGGGCCGAAACACCAGGGTTCCTGGCCGCCGTATTCACCGTTGCTGTGGTTGCGGAAAAAGGTGTGGAATGCGGCCATCTGCATCCAGCGGCAGAAGAGCTCGGGCGTGGGGTGCCCCAGGAATCCGCCCGTATCGGCCCCGCAGAAAGAGACCCCGCTGGTGCTCAGTCGCTGCACCATGAGGTTGGCCATTTTAAGATTCTCCCAGTCGGAGTTGTTATCGCCGGTCCAGGTGGCGGCGTAGCGCTGCAACCCCGCAAACCCGGCGCGCGAGAGCACAAAGGGGCGGCGATCCGGCGCGTGGATCAGCATGCCTTTGCGCGTGGCTCGTGCCATGCACTGGCCGTACACGTTGTGCGCCTTGAGGTGCGAGCAGGAAAAACCGTCGAAATCGTGGCGCGTGTCGTCCGGGAAGGTGCGGTCGGGGAAGATGGCCGGTTCATTCATATCCACCCAGATGCCGCGCACCCCGATTTCGGCTACCTGCTTGCGGCACAGTCCTGCCCACCAGTTGCGGGTATCGGGCGAGGTGAAATCCGGGAAGGTGCAGAGCCCGGGCCACACATCGCCCTCCAGCAGGGCGCCGTCGTGCCGGCGGCAGTACACATTGCGCTCAAAGCCGCTGCGCCACACGTAGTTATCCGGGTTAATCTTGATGCCCGGGTCGGCTATGGTCACCACCTTGAATCCGTCCTCCCCCAGGCGGCGCACCATACCCGCGGGATCCGGGAAGTGCTCGTGGCTCCAGGTGAGCGATTGGAAATCCTCCATGTGGTGGATATCCAGGTGAATGGCATCGCAGGGTATCTTGCGCTTGCGGAACTGGTGCGCCAGGTTTTCCACCACGCTTTCCGGGTAATAGCTCCACTTGCTCTGGTGGTAGCCCAGCGCCCAGAGCGGCGGCATGGGCGGCAGCCCGGTGAGGCGGGTATAGCTTGCCACGGTATCAAGCGCATCTTCCCCGGCAATGAAGTAATAATCCATCTGCCCGCCATCGGCCCCGAAGAGCAGGCGGTCTTCGCGCTCATGCCCGAAATCGAAGTACGAGCGCATGGTGTTATCAAAATAAATACCGTACTGCGTGCCGCGGTTCAGGCACAGGAAGAAGGGGATGCTCTTGTAGAGCGGGTCGCTCTCCGGGGTGAATTTGTAGTGGTCGGCCCCCCACATTTCCAGTCGCCGCCCGCGCAGGTTCAGCGCGCAGGGCTTATCGCCCAGCCCGAAAAAGTGCGCCTGCTCCGGCATGTGCTTGAGCACCCATACCAGGTCGTCCCCCGTCTTTTCGGAGCGGCGGTGCCCCATGCCCTCGGCATCGGCGCAGAGCAGGGTATCCGTGCGGCGGTCGTAGAACTCCAGCCCGCCATCAATGCGGCGTACGCGTACTTCCAGCCGCTCGCTCTGCAGCGCCACATAGCCCGGCGTGTCTTCTTCCTGCAGCGTGGGCGGGGCGGGCGTGTATTCGGTGGCTATGCCGTAGCTGGGTACATTCTCGAATACCGCCTGGGTGATATAGCGGCAGCGCACCACGCCCGGCTCCAGAAAGCTGAGCCGGAGCCGGGTATCTGGCAGTTCGATTTCCAGGGTGTGCGGGTTGACCCATTCGAAACTGCGCACGCTGGTGTTGAGACGCGTTGGCATTGCTGCCAGTGGTGCAGAAAATTCAGACTAACCGGGGGGCCACTGCAGGCTGCGCCCACCGATGATGTGGATGTGGAGGTGCGGCACGGTCTGACCGCCATTTTCTCCGGTATTGAGCACAGTGCGGTACCCGCCTGCCTCAATTCCCTCGGCGCGGGCAATATCCCCCACCTTGAGCATGAGGTGCGCCAGCAGTGCCGCATCTTCTGCCGTGGCGGCTGCGATGCTCGGAATCGGCTTGCGCGGTACCAGCAGCACATGCACCGGCGCGGCCGGGGCAATATCGCGGAAGGCTACACACAGCTCATCCTCATACACGATGGCGGCTGGTATCTCCTTGTCCGCTATCTTCTGAAAAAGTGTTTTTTCCATGTACCACTACTTTTAACATATCCACCCCCCCTCTGGCAAGCCTATTGAGGTGAATAGTGAACAGGACGGGGCTTTGTCTACCGGGGTATGGGGCTTTTCTCCTGGAAGCCCGTTGCATTCAGGCGGGGTCAGGGATCCTCATCATGCAGAAAAATAGTGCTGTGGCATAAAAAATCCCCCGGAGAGTTTATCTCCGGGGAAGTTTTGAATGGTGTCAACCAAGTAAAATTGAATCACTTTACTTGCGGCGGCGGCGGGCTGCCAGACCGGCCAGGGCCAGCAGGCTCAGCGTTGCCGTAGCGGGCTCCGGAACAGTAGTAATGGAGCTCCAGCTGATGTTTTTAATAACGGAGTTAATCTTGTAGTAGCCGTAATTGCCGCCACCAAGGAAAACGTTATCAATGGTGCCAGAGGTGCCTTCGGCAACGGTACCGGTGGAGGAAACAACCCCGTCAACAGATGCCGAAACGCTAGTCCCAATCTTGGTGAGGGTGATGGTGTGAGTGCCACCTGCAGTCACGGAAGCGGCCTGTTCTGAGTTCTTGGTAAGGTTGCCATCAATATCTACAACATTACCTTCAGCAACGTACGGGCCAACACGCAGAGCCGTGTTGTTGCCCATGAGCTCGAAGAACACCGGCCAATTGTTGTCGGCGGTAATAGTCTCACCAAGAGTAAGAGTAATGCTGAACTCGAAATCGCTGGACCAGTCACCGAAGTTTCCGCCTTGCAGGTGTGCACGCTTGTTGCTATCTGTTTGAGTTCCTCCTTCAACGCCAACGACGTCCCATACCGTGCCAATGCTGGTCAAGTCTCCAGAAACCTGATAACCACCGGTGTATTCGGAGCCGAAATCGATGCTCCAGATGTTTTCGGTGACGTAATCTGCACCAAAAGCACTGCCGGCCAGGGCCATAAGTGCAATAATTGTCTTCTTCATTGTTGTAGTAATATATTGATTGTTTATAAGTTAGCTTAACTTGTGCAGGGGTACCCGTTCCCACGCGCGTCGGGATGCTGAGAGACCTGCTCCAAGCCGCTGACGCCAGTCTATCGCATTTGGGATGCGATGTACAGGATATTTTTCGCAAAAACCTAAAAAATTTGAGCTTAGATAGAGCTTGTTAACATAACAAAGAAAATCGGGGGCTGTGTAACATCCCTACATGATATCATAATTTCGTTATCAACAAGAGTTCGAAATTTGACCATATTCTACAAATAAACGAACATATACAAGACCTATCTCTAGCCCTAATAATCATCCGTCATATCATACTTTTCCAGCACATTGCTAGTTGAATTTAAAACAGGAATAATACGTATTGTTTTTAAGCATAATCAAGCATGTAACATAAATACATTTGAGAGGTATCGCATCCCAAATGCGATAGACTAGCGTCAGCGGCTTGGAGCAGGTCTCTCAGCATCCCGACGCGCGTGGGAACGGGTACCCCTGCACAAG
>JAFXDR010000142.1 GCA_017521145.1 Akkermansia sp.
AGCACCACCCCCAGCAGCAGTACAGCACTCACCGCAGGCATGGCGAGCAGGTTATTGAGGTATTTGTAGTCCTGCAGGTAAACCACACCGTTCTCCGGCATGTAGCCAAAGCCGGTGGAAGTAAGCCAGTTCACCAGCCAGCTCAGGAAAAAGAGCAGGAAGAAACCACCCTCCATCCACAGGCGGCGGCGGCAGGTTTCGCGCAAGGCGGCATCGGCCAGGCAGCCCATGAAATACAGGCAGGCCAGCATGCGGGTGAGCAGCAGCACGCTGAGTCCCAGCATCAGGTTCTGCGGCACGAAAGCAGCTTCCAGCCCATGCAGCGGGTTTGCCCAGCGGGAGATGACCGGCATGGCCGGGTTGGTTACGGCCACTTTATCCACCACGAACTCGGCCCCGGTAAAGAACGTTCCCACCGCAGTGCCGATGAGAAGCGGCCCCAGCACCCCGTTCAGAAAGAGGAAGATGCGGTAGGTATTCGTGCCCAGCACATTGCTGCGAGCCAGCTGAAATTCATACGAAACCGCCTGCAACACGAAACAGAGCAGAATAAGCACCCACACCCAGTAGGCCCCGCCGAAACTGGTGCTGTAAAAGAGCGGGAACGAGGCAAAGAACGCCCCGCCGAACACCACCAGCGTGGTGAAGGTGAGCTCCCACTTGCGCCCGGTAGCCAGCAGCAGCATACGCCGCTGCTCTTCACTTCTGCCCAGAGTCCAGATGAGCGATTGCCCGCCCTGTACAAACATGAGAAACACCAGCAGCGCCCCCAGCAATGCTACAAGGAACCACCAATAATGCTGCAACAAAGAAATATCGTTCATATCCATCTGTACATTAATCCTTAATCTTTCAATTCAGGTCCTGTGGCAATGGCCCTGACCATGATGCTCACCTCTGCCACGAGCAGCAGGGTAAACAGCCCCAGGAAGATAAAGAAGGTGGTCTGCACCGCCCCGACATCGAGGCGGGAAATAGCCGCCACATTCGGCAGAAGCCCCTGGATGGCCCAGGGCTGGCGCCCTACCTCGGCCACCACCCAGCCCGCCTGGCTGGCCATCCAGGCCAGCGGGGTACTCAGCACCACCGCCAGCAGCGCCAGCTTCCAGCGGCAAATCCACTTACCGAGCACCAGCATACCGGCAAAGAGAGCCAGATAAAAGCCCCCCACCATCACCATGATGCGGAAGCTGTAGAATGTAAGCGGCACCGGGGGCACCAGATCTGCAGGGGTGCTCAGGTACCCGTAGCCGAAACAGGCAAAATTGGCACGCAGTGTCTCCAGCGCAGCCTGCTTCTCTGCTGCATCCTTCGTCTGGCGATAGGTTGCCAGCGCCGCGATGGCCGTGCGGCCACGCTGCATCTTTTCCTCTGCAGAGAGGGCGGTGGAGCCATCGGGCAGCGGGTAGCCGCCTTCTAGAATGTTGCGGATACCGGGCACGTATCCATCCCACTCATGCGTGGCAAGGAAAGAGAGTGCCCCAGGCAGCTCGATATTGAACAGGAAGCGCTCTTCGCTGGTGGGGGCAGCCCAATCCACACCGGGGCGGAGTGCAGCGGCCATCACCAGGCCCTGGTTGTTGCCCCCCTCGTACAAGCCCTCGGCCGCAGCCAGCTTCATGGGCTGCAGCCGGGCAATATCCCGCCCGCTCTGGTGGCCGGTATGGGCGGTGAGCAAAGCTGCCACCAGGCCGAACCAGCAGGCCACGCGAATGCTGGCCTTGGCAAAATCGGTGTGTCTGCCGCGCAGCAGATACCAGCAGCTCATCCCCACTACGAAAGCCGCCCCCAGCACCCAGGAGGAAGTGACCGTGTGGCAGAACTTGACCACGGCCACCGGCGAAAGTGCCACGGCGGCGAAATCCACCATTTCATTGCGCACGGTATCGGGGTTGAACTCCATGCCCACGGGGTACTGCATCCAGGCATTGGCCACGAGAATCCACCAGGCCGAGAGGGTGGCACCGATAATGGTGAGCCAGGTGGAGGCCAGGTGCGCGCCCTTGCTCACCTTGTTCCAGCCGAAGTACATGACCGCAATAAAGGTGGATTCCATGAAGAAGGCCACAATACCCTCAATAGCCAGCGGCGCACCGAAGATATCGCCCACAAACCAGCTGTAGTTGCTCCAGTTGGTACCGAATTCAAATTCAAGGATAATGCCGGTGGCCACCCCCATGGCAAAGTTGATGCCGAAGAGCTTCATCCAGAACCGCGCGGTCTGTTTCCAGAACTCGCGGCCGGTGCGCACATAGAGCGTTTCCATGATGGCCATGACCACACCCAGCCCCAGGGTGAGCGGCACAAATATCCAGTGGTACATGGCCGTGAGCGCAAACTGCGCACGCGACCAGTCAACGAGAGTCGAATCGATAGTATCCATATGTGGGAATCAGGGGTTATTGACGCGCCCGGTCAGCTCTGCAGAAACAGCAGCCTCTTTCTCCTGCTCGGTCCCCTGCAGATGAGACGGAAAGAAGAAAGGTTTAAGCACAGCAAACATGATGAGCAATTTCACCAGAATGATGTACCAGAGGGTGCGCCCCAGCGTCATGCTGCGGAAGCCCTCCCAGTAAAACCTTGCTATTCAGGCCAGCATCATTCCGCCATTATATCGTCTCAAGCCCCTAATGCAAGCAGATAGTTCACCAGCCTCCGGAAAAACTAATTTTGACCTCCGACCGTCAATTCCGGTTATTTTGCTTGCCAAACGGCACCAAAAAGATTAAAATAGCGCGCCCGCCGTTGGCGGCCGTTCCCCCGGCCTCAATTTTCTGCGGAGGGAACACAAGAAACTAAATACATCTACACATTCTTCATATCATGAACGAACTCAAAGGTGCATGCATCATCGGCCAGTCCGGCGGTCCTACCGCTGTGATCAACGCTAGCGTCCTGGGTGCTATCCAGACCGCTCTCAACGCTCCTCAGATTACCCGCGTGCTGGGTGCCGCCAACGGCATCAAAGGCGTGCTGGAAGGCAAGCTCTACGACATGGGCATGGAAGACCCGGTGGAGCTTGAGCTGCTGAAGTTCACCCCCTCCTCTGCTCTGGGCACCTGCCGTTACAAGATGAAGAACCCGGATGTGGATCCCACCGACTACGAGAAGCTGCTCGAGACCTTCAAGAAGTTCGATGTGCGCTATTTCTTCTACAACGGTGGCAACGACTCCATGGACACCTGCAACAAGATTTCCAAGTTCATGGAGAAGAGTGGCTGGGAGTGCCGCGTGATGGGTATCCCCAAGACCATCGATAACGACCTTTTCGGCACCGACCACTGCCCCGGCTATGCTTCTGCTGCCAAGTACATCGCCACTTCCGTGATGGAAGTGAAGCACGATGCCTGCTGCTACGACACCGGCATGGTCTCGATCATCGAGGTGATGGGCCGTCACGCCGGCTGGCTGACCGCCGCCGCCGCCCTGGCTACCTACGCTGGTGCCGGTCCCGACCTCATCTACCTGCCCGAGGTTGACTTCGACATGGACAACTTCCTGGCTGACGTGGAGAAGATTTACAACGCCACCGGCAAGTGCCTCGTGGTGGTTTCCGAAGGCATCCACGACAAGGATGGCAACTTCATCTCCGAAGCCAAGACCAACAGCAACGACGGCTTCGGCCACGCCCAGCTCGGCGGCCTGGCCAACAAGCTGGCTGAAATCGTGCGCGGCCGCGTGCCCAGCGCCAAGGTTCGCGCCATCGAGCCCTCCCTGCTGCAGCGCTGCGCCACGCACCTGGGCTCCGCCACCGATGCTCACGAGGCTTACCTCGCCGGTAAGACCGCCGTGGAAGCCGCTGTGGCTGGCGACACCGACAAGATGCCCGCATTCGAGCGCACCACCGACGAGGAAGGCAACTACAAGTGCGAGATGAAGCTCCTGCCCCTGGCCAGCGTGGCTAACTTCGAGCGCAAGGTTCCCCGCGAGTGGATCAACGCCGCCGGCAACAACGTGGAGATGGCTTTCGTGGACTATGCCCTGCCCCTCATCCAGGGTGCCACCGGCATGAAGACCGCTGAGTCCCTGCCCCGTTTTGCCCGCCTGCGCAAGATTCTTGCCAAGCCCTGCTGCTGATTCCGCAGAACACTCTTCACCAGGAGCTGCCGGTTGACCGGCAGCTCCTTGTTTTTCTGTAACATTTTATTTTTGAGAATAATATCGAACATTTAGCAAATTAGATTGTCACTTGTATCAAGATGTGGCAGTATAGACGCATCCGGAGCCCAAAAACCCGGTATTAAACCCATGACCCAACGTAACATTACCCGATACACATACGAAACCACCTCATTCCAGGGGTGGAGATTAAGCATCTGCCGCAAGTGGAACCAATTCACCAAATATTTCTCTGATCGCCAGTATGGCAGTGAGGAAGCAGCCTTCCAGGCAGCGGTGGAAATGCGCGACCGCATCTTCGATGCCCTGAAGCGCACCCCGGAAGACCCGCGTGGCGTATTCGAACGCTTCAAGAACGGACTGGAGGAAGAAGCCGCTCCGCAGACAGCCACAGCAGGCAAGTAACGCAAAGTTTCCCTCGACTACGAACCGCCCGGTCGCATGACCGGGCGGTTCTTTTTGGAAAAAATTCCAGAAGAAAGTCTACACCGAAAGCTCAACCCTCCACGTTCTTCTTTACCTCCTGCTCCACCTCAGTGGGGGTGAGAGGCACTTCTTCTACATCCCAGGCATGGTCTTCACGGATTTTTCCATCGGTGGAAAGGCAGTATTTTTCCGGATTCCCGTTAAAATACTGAGAATAGGCATCGCAATGGTACCACTCCCGCTGATTCAAGCGCACCAGATTCCAGGCGCGATCCCGGGTGGCATCGCGCCCATGCACCATCATGCACGGAATATCAGCCAGCTGCATCATCACATGCATGGTCTCGGCCACGCCTGGTGAACACATTGTTCCCTTATCCTTGCGGAAATCGTTCACATAAGTGGCAACAGGCTCTCTGACCACATTCTTAGTATTGCAGGGGCATCGCCGGATGGCGTATTCCTGCAACCTCTTCACATCCTCCTTAGTATCCTGGCCAAGTATCAATTTCTTTGCCCCGGCCTCGCAGAAATCCAGCAATTCTGATTCAATTTTAGATATGCGACGTTTCGCGATCTTATTCCTGGCGGCAGAAAGCAGCCGCACATGAGGCCAGTAGACTATGTCCAACGAGAAAGCTCCATTAGCATCATCAAATATGGCATTATAACGTTCGGCATACAGGTTGATATCTGATTTCGCTATCATTTCCCGCATCCGCCAGAGTGGAGTATCCTTCTTGCAGCGCACCTCAATGCGTGGGCCACTCAGTTCTTCTGCCCATTTCCTGAGATTATCGCTGAGCTCCCTCTCATTAGCAACTTCTGCCTCAATCTTTTCGCCCCCTTTTTTTCCGGATAATGAGCGACCGTATTTCTTATAGTGAAACGACAGGTCAGAAGGAAGCACTCTTTCATCAAGGGAACGGCTCTCGTCGTTCACCTGCTTGTTATATTCTTTTCCAGCTCTCCTCACCTTGCCCGCAGTTGCATTAAACTGCTCCCTCTGCCTGTTGATTTTCTTTACCACGGCAGACAGGCGGCCATCATTCCGTTCTTCGTACCTTCTGGCATAATTATCCGGTATTTTATCTTTCTCCCTGGGAAGGGAGTACCCCAGACGGGCAGCCGTCCAGCTGCGGCGCACATCATTCTTTTTCCAGTAATGCCAGGGGTTCACCTCCGGGGTTTCCGGGAGCAGCTCTGAATCCACCCAATCGTGGGTAGAATCCATCTCCACATCGGTAAGCAGGTAGTAATCGTACATGCGAAGCGGCAGCTCGGCCTCCGGGTCATTCCACGCCACATCCAGATGATACCATTCATCATTCAAATCCACCAGGTTCCACACATGGTTCATGGCATCGGTCCCCGTAACGATGCGGCAATCGATTTTCACCATGTGGAGCATCATCTGCATAGCCGTGGCGTAGGCCACGCACGAGCCCTGCCCCTTCAACAACAAATCGGCAAAATGGTGCCGTCCCGACTCATAGGTGGAAGTATCGATAATAGCATCATGTATGCGTTTCAACTTGAGCCCGTTGGGCATATTTTTCGAGATGTTCCGGCTGATCCACCAACCGCAGACCTCCAGCACCTCTTTTTCATCCGGCTCCAATTCCGCCTCCATGTCAGGGTTGCGGAAAGCCGCCACCACACGGTCCTCGGGGCGATATGTAGCCCGCACATAGAATTGGCCATCTTTCTGTTCCAGAGTGAAATTGCCGTAAATACTGGTATTGAACCGTCGCAACCACTTACGCAGGTCGCGCGGCAGGACACCGCCAGTCACCCCCACCCGGCACATTGAACGCAGCGTATACGCCATGTCATAAACCAAGCGTTGCAAATCCTCTGCGCTGCCCACCAGGGAAGGCTGACCAGGCTTTGCCTGAAACCACTGGCTGGGGGTCGCTCCGGTAGAGGCTATATAGCTGCGATCCTCATCAGCCATGGGATCCCATGCCTGAGAATCACCCTTCGCATATCCCGTGATAATTCGGGCCTGTTTCAGAGTCTCACCAGACTCGGCATATCCTACACCGGCGCCCAGGAAAAAGACGGAGGCACACAGAAGCATCTGAAAAAATCCAGTCACGAGCGCGGTAGGGTAATTTTAGATTAACGTCCTAAATTGAATGGGTTAAGCTTCTTCATAGCTTCCTTCTCTTCCTTTGTGGGAGTAGCAGGAATTTCCTCCACATCCCAGGAGTGGTTGCCCTTTATCTCATCATCGCGAAGCAGGCAATACTTGATACCCTGAGCTCCGGTATTCTCCAGTTCATCATCAAAACCGGCATCTGCATGGTACCACTCGCGGCGATTGATGCGCACCAGGTTCCACACATGGTCGTGATATATACAGCAGGAAACCTTGGCACGGCCATGCACCATGATGCAGGGAATCTCCGACATATTAAGAATCACATACATGGCCTGGGCGTACCCCAGGCCCCGGCTCTTGCGGTCCTTGACAAATTCGCACAAGCCGGCAGGCTCGCTGTTATCCGGTTTGGCATGCAGCACCAGGTCCAGATGCAAATCCTTAATCACCTGACGTTTGCGCTTCAGCGAGCCCTCAGGGATGGCATCTGCCCGCTGGCGGCAGAAAGCCAGAGCCCGACGCTCCCCTGGGGTAAGTTTCTTCACCAATTCCTCATTTCCGGCGGCGGTCAGCACGCGCACATGAGTCC
Source organism: Akkermansia sp. (assembly GCA_017521145.1). GTDB lineage: Bacteria > Verrucomicrobiota > Verrucomicrobiia > Verrucomicrobiales > Akkermansiaceae > Akkermansia. The sequence continues at coordinate 7,242 of JAFXDR010000142.1, forward strand.
AATACTCGATATTGAGGGTAATGGTGCACTTCTCTTCATCGTACACAACACTGTATTTCTCGGCATAGACATTGATATCCGACTTACCCACGATTTCGCGCAGCTTCCAGCCCTGAAGATTCTTCTTACACTGAATGACCAGGTTCTCAT
>JAFXDR010000143.1 GCA_017521145.1 Akkermansia sp.
GTGGGTGCCGGCACCGCCTACACACTGCATGGCTATGTGCCCACCACCGCTGTTGTTCAGGGCGAAGGATATGGTATGACGGCCCTGCAGCTTGCCTACGATTTTGGCAAGGAAAGCTTCTGGAGCTATAACGGTGGTCTTTCCTACAAGGTACCGTTCTCCGGCCACACGCTGTATGGCAATCCTTCGAAAGAGTTTGCTCCCGGATATAATGTCGATATGAAGACCGCCAAGCACTCCACCCTGAATATCGAAAACGAACTCATCGTCCGCAATGGTCTGAAATACACCCGCGAGCTGTGGAATGCCGGTTTCGGTTATGACTTCATTCACGGTGGCATTCCCGGCGTGGTGGCCAAGCACTTCGACGGCGAAAGCCAGTCCTACATGCAGCAGTACTGGGTATCTGCCGAGGTGACTCCGGTTGCCTGGTTCTCTGCTGATATTCAGGCCGCCCGTACGTTCGACACCATCACCGGCTGGTGGTTCGAAGCCCACGCCCGCTTCAAGGCTCCTCTCATCGGCAGCCCGGAGGATATCAAACTTGCCGGCATCCTGGAGTTCGGCATCAGCTGGACAGACCGTTTCTACTCTGAAAAGCACAATGCTTGCGATAACGGCATCCAGGCATACTGGGTGAAGCTTTCCACCCCCTGGTTCATGAATGAAGCCAAGAACGTCATCCTGACCCCGTCTGTGAGCTTCAACTGGCTGGGTAACGGTGGTCGCCAGGCCAACAAGCAGTCTGAGGCCAAGTTCTTTGGCGACTACTACACCCCCTTCCGCGATTTCGCCGTGGTGGGTGATATTACCCTCACCTATAAATTCTAATCTGACACAGCGTTTTACGCTGGAAAAAGCGCAGACAATATGCTAGCATAGAGTCTGTGGGCAAAAAGCCGCCCGCTGCGAGGTACAGTCGGGCGGCTTTTTCAAGCCCATCTTTCTGAAAAACAGAAACCTTTCCCCTCCCTCATCTCTCAACAATCGAAAGTAATATGGTAAGTCTCCTGAGTCTCAAAGGAAATCCGGTGAATATCACCGGCGAGGAAAACATTGTGAACCCCGGGTTCTACATGCCCAACCGCATGAGTGTGGCGGTGGGTAAGGCTCTGCACAAGCTGCTGGATGGCAAGGTGTGCTACCTGGTTGATCCCACTTTCCCGCCGCACCCGGAAATCATGGAATATCTGCAGAAGAAGAACGTGCACATCGAGTACTTCGACTTCCGCCACACCACCAGCCGCGCGGTGCGTGAGCAGATTCTGGACCAGATGCACAAGGGACTCAGCGTGGTCTTCCTGCCGGGCATGATATCCAAGACCCGTGGCTGCCTGGCCGATGTGCCGTCCCCCTTCCTTTCCACAGTAGGCAGTCTGCACATTTCCCCCGTGCCGGTGTTCGTGGGGTATTACACCGACACCGTGCGCGACCTGTTCCGCAGTGAGCCGCTCTCCGGCTACAATGAGGAACTGAGCATTCTGCCGCAGCTGCACCCCGGCCCGCAGACCGGTGAACGCCTGCTGGCAGCCTGGATGCAGCGCAGCACGGAGATTTTCTCCTCCCAGCCCCTGCTGCGCGGCTCGCTGGCCACTGCCATCGTGAAGGCCATGAAAGCCAGCCCGAAGGCCGAGATTATCGATGGCATGACCCACAGCTCCCTGCCGTTCTTCAAGGTGCTGGGTGTATCCATGACCGTGGCCCGCGTCATCAAGGAACGCGGTGATAAGCGCGTGGGTGTCATCCTGCCCCCGGGGCCCGGCGGCACCATAGCCACGCTCAGCTGCCTGCTCGCCGGCGTGACCCCGGTCATCATCAACTACGCCTCCTCCAAGGCCGCCTTTGAAAGCACCGTCCGCCAGGCCGGGCTCAAGACTTTCGTGACCGCCCGCAAGTTCATGCAGAAGCTGGATACCTTCCCCTGGCCGCCGGAGGACCAGCTCATCCTGGTGGAGGACCTTCTCAAGGGGCTGGATAAGAAGACTCTCATCACCAATGTACTCATGGCCAAGGCAGCCCCTGCCGCCGTCATCTGCAAGATGTTCGATACCGACTCCCGCCGCAACAATGACGAAGCTGTGATGCTCTTCACCTCCGGTTCCAGCGGCGAGCCCAAGGGAGTGGTGCTCAGCCACCGCATGGTACTGGCCAATGTGGCCCAGTGCGCCAGCCGCCTGACTCTTGGGGAAGAATCCTTCCTGGCCAGCCTGCCGATTTTCCACAGCTTCGGTCTCACGGTCACCATGATGCTGCCGCTGCTCACCGGCTACACCTTCTGCGCCTACCCGAACCCGACAGATGCCCGCAGCCTCTGCGAGCTCTGCGAGCGCTACAAGCTCACTGTGGTCTGCGCCACTCCCACCTTCGCCCGTGCCATGCTGCGCCGCGCCAATGAAAACACCTTCAAGAGCGTGCGCTACTTCATTGTAGGCGCTGAGAAACTGCAGCCGGATCTGGAAAAGGAATTCCAGGACCGCTGCGGCGTGACCCTGCTGGAAGGCTACGGCCTCACAGAAGCCGCCCCGGTGTGCGCGGTGAACGTGCCGAATGCCCCGCTGCTCCCGGAATCTGCCTTCTACGTGCCGGGCCACTCCCCCCGCACCATCGGCACCCCGCTGCCCGGCATTGCCGTGCGCATCACCGATGTGGACGACGACACCAAGGAACTGCCCATCACCGAGCAGGGCATGATCTGGCTGAAAGGAGCCAACATCTTCACCGGCTATGTGGGCAAGGCAGATATGAACCCCACCATCTTCAAGGATGGCTGGTTCAAGACCGGCGATATCGGCAAGATGGACCTCAACGGCTTCATCACCCTGGGAGGCCGCCTTTCCCGCTTCTCCAAGATTGGTGGTGAAATGGTGCCGCACGAAGGCGTGGAACAGGCCCTTACCGAGATTCTGGACATTGACCCCACCGCCGAAGGTGGCGTGCAGATTGCCATTGCCGGTGTGACCGACCCGCAGAAGGGCGAAGCCCTGGTGCTGCTCTCTGCCCTGGCTGCCCACCAGCGCACCTCCGAGGAAAAGGAAATCCTGCAGAACATCCGCTCCGCCATGAACGAGCGCCGCATGCCCACCCTCTGGGCTCCGAAATACATTGTGCCCGTGGAAGCCATCCCCGTGCTCCCCACCGGCAAGCTCGACCTGAGGTCCTGCAAATTGCTGGCGGAGGAAGCCCTGGCTTCCATCCTTTAACAAAAAGGCCCCCGCGCCCGATGGCGCGGGGGCCTTTTTGTCATCACCCGCCCGCAGGGCGGGTGATTTCATACACCGCGCAGCGGTGTATTTCATGCAGGGCGCAGCCCTGCTTTCCTACCGCAGCGCAGCTGCGGTATTTACATACACTGGCGCAGCCAGTGTAATTCATTGAGGCCCGCACAGCGGGCCGACTGGTTACCGCTGCATCAGCAGCGGTACTTCCTATACAGCAACGCATATCTGTTAAGCACACATTGGGAAACGAACCACCCCGCATAGGAAACATTATCTCTTCCAATCCGGCCTGGACTTAGCTGTATTAATGGATTGTATGAGCATCCGCATAATATTCCCATTCAATCGCTTCAGCTTCTTCAAGTCGTCTGCTTGTTCCCCATTTTCCGGAGTAAAGAGTTCCAGCCAGAATTTCGTTTCGTTACACTCTTTCAATGCAGTATGCAGCTTGTTAACAAAATCTGCAATTCCATTACCGTACTTCGCCTCAGCAATATTTGCACCTACGGCGGAGGAAGCACGCAGAAACTGGTCTTTCTTAGCGCCGTATCCCCGCAGATGTTGGCTGTAAGCCATAGCAGCCTGAGCAAGTTGGAGTGAGAAGTCGGCCAGTTTGTCTTGTTTCATGGTGGTGGGATGATAGCTTGTCAGCTGATTTTTGGCAAGGATAATATTTCCTATGCGGGGTGGTTCGTTTCCCAATGTGTGCTTAGCAGATATGCGTTGCTGCATAGGAAGTACCGCTGCTGATGCAGCGGTAACCAGTCGGCCCGCTTTGCGGGCCTCAATGAATTACACTGGCTGCGCCAGTGTATGTAAATACCGCAGCTGCGCTGCGGTATGAAAGCGGGGCTGCGCCCCGCATGAAATACGCCCTCTGGGCGTATGAAATACACTGCTGACGCAGTGTATTGTATTATCGGGGAGGGGGGATGCGCTATAATACCCCCCATGAACTA
>JAFXDR010000017.1 GCA_017521145.1 Akkermansia sp.
CCCCAATGAAAAAGCCCTGGCCGACCTGGCATTCCGCACGCTGGAAGAACTGGCCGGCCCGCTTTATGAGCGGCTGGAAACCTGGTCCGCCATCTGCGTAGATGCTCTTAAAAACACCCGCTCCTGAGCGGGTGTTGTTATCTCCCGGCGCAGCCGGGAAATTCTCTCTGCGCAGCAGAACTTATCTCGCCGTCAGGCGAACTTATCTCCCGCCCTGCAAGGGCGGGAACTTATCTCTTTTGCCGCGCAGCGGCATAAGATGAAAAAACACATGCTGCACCCGCAGGGCCAGGGCTATTTCATCGCCCGTTTGTTCCGGAATCTCCCGGCGCAGCCGGGAAATTCTCTCTGCGCAGCAGAACTTATCTCGCCGCCAGGCGAACTTATCTCCCGCCCTGCAAGGGCGGGAACTTATCTCTTATGCCGCGCAGCGGAAAAAGATGAAAAAACACATGCTGAGCCCGCAAGGCCAGGGCTATTTTTTATCTCCCGGCGCAGCCGGGAAATTCTCTCTGCGCAGCAGAAATTATCTCGCCGTCAGGCGAACTTATCTCCCGCCCTGCAAGGGCGGGAACTTATCTCTTATGCCGCGCAGCGGCAAAAGATGAAAAAACACATGCTCCGCCCGCAGGGCCAGGGCTATTTCTTCTCCATATGAGTCTTTTTCGTATTCAAGCTCGCAATCAGCATACGCTGGATTCTATTCCGCTTATACCGTAAATCCCTGACTACTTCCGCTGCCAGGATACCCGCACCTTCAATGACATCCAGCCAATAGCCGGTTTCTGCACATTCCTTCACGGCAATCTGGAGTTTGTACACAAAATCGTCTGCGCTGTACCCATACTGAGCCTCACGAATGTTAGCTCCTATACTGGTGCCGGCTCGGAGAATCTGGTCTTTGATGACGCCACAGCCTTTCACAGGGCGCATGTGAGTCACGATATCAATGGCAAATTGAAGCGATTGTTCCGCAAGTGGCGAGTTCTGAACCGACATGGCTTGTATTATAGCAACGAGTCCGTGTAATTCAAGTGTACAATATTGAAAAAATCAGCCCTGCGGGCGCAGCTGGTGTTTTTTTCATCTTATGCCGCTGCGCGGCATAAGAGATAAGTTCCCGCCCTGCAAGGGCGGGAGATAAGTTCGCCTGACGGCGAGATAATTTCTGCAGCGCAGAGAGAATTTCCCGGCTATGCCGGGAGATAAAAAAAGCCCTGCCCCTGCGGGCGCAGCTGGTTTTTTCTTCTTATGCCGCTGCGCGGCATAAGAGATAAGTTCCCGCCCTGCAAGGGCGGGAGATAAGTTCGCCTGGCGGCGAGATAATTTCTGCTGCGCAGAGAGAATTTCCCGGCTGCGCCGGGAGATAAAAAAAAGCCCCCGCGCCCGGAGGCGCAGGGGCTTTTTTTAGAAGTCGTATCTCAGACCCACATTGGCGCGGAGGCCAATGTAGTCCGGGGCGTAGGTAACGTCTGCATCAGCAAACAGGGTGGTGTGCTGCTCCACGGGGATGGAGAGACCCACACCCACCTCGAAGCCGGTGCCTGTGGAATCCATACCCTTCACCTTGTAGTCAGCACCACCGGCGATAAGGCCAACTGTGGTTTCGTTGGTGGCGTCGCCGAAGTCCTGGGTCAGCATGGCGCGGGCTTCGATGACAGCGCTGCGTTCATGCACGCTCTCGTAGAGCACACCCTGGTAGCGGGCACCGATGCCTACCTGACCATAGAAGTAGCTGTCGCCATCGTACACCAGGCCAGCATTGCCGATGCTGCCGGTTTCGTTGTAGCCATCCACCTTGGCAGAGGTGATGGAGATATTCACCAAGGGCTGGATGATGTGGTTGTAATCATAATCCAGCGCGCAGGTGTAGCCCACCTCGTAGTATGCGGAAAGCGTAGAGCCTTCGGTCTCGCCCTCAGCCCGGAAGCCACCCACGTTGCGGGTCAGATCCATCTGGTTCTGGCCTGCGGTCAGAATGAGCATCTGCACCCAGCGACCAGCCTGGTGGCGGGCAAAGAAGCTCAGGTAGTAGGCATCGTTGTTGCCGGTGGCATGATCGGCACCAGCCACATCAAGCTCGCCGTAGGAAGCGCTGAAGGACATACCCACCACAAGGTTGCCGGTCAGGTCCATATTGGCGCCCACAGTTGCACCCGTGGTGTTGAAATCATAGCCGCATTCATCCTTGTTGCTATCGGTGGAGGAGAAGCCGGCATCTGCCTGGGCCCAGGCCTGGATACCTGCATATTCCCAATCGGTAAGCACGCCGGCATTGGTGCCGCCACCCATCTGGATGATGCGGTTACGCAGGTTGTGCTGCACATCGCGCAGACCGCGGCGCTGGGAATCGGCCAGCACCGTGGTGGAAGCGCCGGAGATAGCGGAGAGCAACTGTTCGCGCTCCTGCTGGCTGGCGCGGTAAATGTGGCCCAGGTTGTCGTGCAGCATACCCAGCGGGGTACCCTTGGCTTCAGCAGCACCCACTTCTTCATAGGCATCGCTGATGCCGCCCATGGCTGCCGCGCGGTTCGGGGAATTTGCCAAGGCGGCCTTAATATTCTCCTCATCATTGTAACCGGTGATGGTGGCCGTAGTAGAAGTAGAATTATACGCCACCTCGGCTCTTACATAGGGAGAAATATTGAGTTGTTCAGTGTAGGCAGCAGCCTTGGTAATCGTGCCGGTATTGGCCGTGAGCACCGCCTCCGTCCTCGGAGCATCCACCGTTGCCCCGGAGAAATCAACACCCTCGGCATTGACCACCAGACCAGAAAGCTGCAGATTCGGCCCTCCCTGATTGCCGGACAGAACCACACTGTCCATCTCAGCACCAACGGTATACTCATAGGTACCGGCGTCGCTCTTATAACCACCGCTGCCTGCAAATTTGATTTCGTCAAGCGCAAAATCACCAGAAGTCTTCAGCGACCCGGCAAAGGCCACATTCTGCAACTGAACATTTGAACCCAGTTTAGTTTCGGCTTCAATCGTAGCGTTCTTCACCGTAAAATTGTCGGCAATTTCGATTGATTCAGCCTCGATATGACCGGCATCAATCTCCGTGGCAGAAAGCTTGTTCAAGTTGGTAATGGTGATAGTGTCGCCGGCCGCAGCCTCAATCGTTGTGCCACCGGCAGTCACCTCATCAGCCTCCAGCTTACCGGCCTGGATGGCATAGCTGCTGCCTGCCTTGAGCTTTACTTCATCAGCGGTCATAGTACCGGCAGTGCTCATACCGGCAGCAGACATTCCTACCGATGAGGTCGAACTGGCACCCGTCACCAATGCATCCGGATCTGCCGCACTCCCTACCGTAATGGAAACATCTTCCATACTACCGGCTGTTACAGTTCCGTTGCCAGTGGAGTCAAAATCAATATTCGCACCCGCTACAATGGAATCTGCCTTGATACCGTTATCATTGATTACCACATTGCCACTCAGCATGGGAACAGTGGAACCCGTGGAGAGCAGAGCCACACCGGCGGCAGTCGGGGCGGTGATGGTGACACCGGCACCGACAGCCTCCACGGTCGGGCTCGACGTGCTGGTTACAACCACCTTGCCCGCTGTCAGCGAACCATTTGCGTTCACTGTCACGGCATCAGCGGTAAGTGTTTCCCCGCCCATACTCGCCGAACCGGAAATGGAGGCCGTTCCCTTAACCGTTGTAGCTCCTGCAGAAAGCGAAGCCCCTTCATTCACAGTCAGCCCCCCATCGCTCACATTCACGCTGGCTGCAACCAGAGAACCGCTTATGTTCAGGTCTTTCTTAGAGGAGACCGTTGCAGCCTTAACGGCTGCATTCACCTTCGTCTCGCCGGTTCCCTGATTGTCAATAGTAACGGCGTTGAGGCTACCCTGCCCCACAGTGGAACCGATGACGAGAGCCGCTGTTCCTGTACCTGTCGACAAACTTCCCAGCGAGACTGATTTATCAGCATCGATGACAACATCCAGATTGCCACTGCCGGTATGCTTAATCTTGGCGGCAGAATTCATCTCGCCACGGGAAAGAATGACGCTGACATCACCATTGGAATTCAGCTCCAGCGTACCTTCGCCCACGCTCAGCTGATTGATACGGTCATTGGCCAGCATTTCCAGTTTAACCGTGCCGGGGCCGGTAATGCGCAGGCCGCATTCCTCGGAACCATTCATCACTTCCGACTTGAATACGGTACCCGACAGCACCCCGGATTTCACTGTAAGGGTCTTATCTGCAGCAGCCCCGAAGCCGACACTCATGGTTTTGCCTCCATGCAAGACATCACACTCAGCCGTCACATCATTGGAGAATTCTGCATCCTCGTATGTGTAGATGACACCGCTATCGCCAATGAAGCGCACTTCATCACTCCCCAGAGCCTTGCCCACAGGCGAGCCACTCGTTACATCCATGTATTCACCATCAACCAGCTTCTGCAAATCGGTAACCCCCGAAACCTGCCACCCCTTCGGATCACTGCCAGAGCCTTTCCTGGTCGTGGTTACGTCGACATCTATCTTGCGGGTTTCAGTGGATGGGGAACTCGTACCCAGATACCACATCCCAGCCTCCGCCACAGTGGTAGTCATGAGTGCAAACTTTGAATCGAGAAGATAACCCTCGCCACCCTCGAATTTTCCACCATTATACCACAGCGTGCCCGTTAGACCATCCTCATCAACCTCCCACGAGAAACTCATGGTAAAGGGAGTAATACCCTCTGCCTGATTGGCAAATCCCTTCGGATCCTGACCGATAAGAGCACTGTTTTCTGCACTGACATAGTAAATACTACCATTGGGAGTCATGTAGATGGTGAAATCATCGTCATACAGGAAACGGCTGATATCATCACTCCATCCACCATGAGACAGATCAGCGTCATCATATTCGGGGAGCCCGATACAATTTGTAAAGATAGAATAGCCACCAGTGTAGCTAGTAGCCTCCCAGCAGGGTTCACCCCACATCTTCCTGGCATCAAGGGTCATGTGCCAGTTGTGACTCATATTGACGCTATTGCCATAAACGAAATCCGCTCCATACGGAAGGTCTGGTTGGTTGATAGTTTCCTTTGCGGTCTTGACAAAATAGTCGTACGCAGCCGGAGCAGAGGCAGCATAGGAAACAGACGCGAGAGAAATCACTGCCAGCAAGGCAGCCCGGAGTCCTTTGGGGAGATGAAGTTTCATGGTGATTAGGTTTAAAATTGCAGCGAGCCGGGAGATACCGCTCATTACACACGGTAGCAAATCTCCCTCAGCATGGCAAGGTTAAAATGATTATCAGTAAAAAAAATACACAAATTCCAAAGATTTTGCGATAGAGGCATCGGCGCCGCTGAAAAAAATAATTCTGCAGATGACACAATTGCCAGAAATGGCAATTGTGGTGAAATTTCGGGCAGTCGCCCTCAGTGAAATCACGCATGCTGGCGCATGCGTTCTGAGAAAGGTGAAAACGCACCGTTGACGCGCGAGAAGCGCATCATGCCTTACTTGCCCAGGCAGAACGTGGAAAACACGCGGGTGAGGATATCCTCCGTATCGATACGGCCAGTAATGGAGCCGAGCGAATCGAGCGCGGCACGCAGGTCAACATCCACAAATTCCGGGGATTCGCCGGCACAGAGAGCAACGCGGGCGGCAGCCAGATATTCCAGCGCCTGTTGCAAAGCGTGGCGGTGACGGGTATTGATGGCCGCCAGGGAATCGCGCTCTCCGCTCTCGCTCAGGAATAGTTTTTCCACCGCCTGCTCCAAAGCTTCGCGGCCGGTACCAGCGCGGCAGGAAATGCGGATGGCCGCCTGCTCTGCAGCCCAATCCGGGTGGAGCGGCAGGTCACACTTGTTGAGCAGCAGCAGATGGTGCGCACCGGTCTGCGGCAGCTCCAGCGCAGGGCGCGGGGCTGTGGCATCGGCCACTTCGAGAATCAGATCGGCCTCTGCCCCGGCGCGGCGGCTGCGCTCCATACCGGCGCGTTCAATGGCATCGGCACTTTCATGCAACCCGGCGGTATCGATGAGCCGCAAGCGCAGTCCGCCCAGGGCCACGCTCTCTTCAATCGTATCTCGGGTGGTGCCGGCAGTGCTGCTCACAATAGCGCGCTCATAGCCCAGCAGCATGTTCAGCAGGCTGGATTTTCCCACATTGGGCGCACCAATGATGGCAGTGCGAATCCCCTCGCGCAGCAGGCGTCCCTCGTCTGCCGTGGCCAGCAGGCGGCGAAGAATGGTCTCCACCTCATCCAGCTGGTGCAGCAGGGTATCTGTGGTATCCGGCGCAATATCCTCCTCCGGGAAGTCGATGTAGGCCTCCACATGCGCCGCCACGTTGATGAGGATATCGGCCGCGGCGGCCACCTGGTTACCGATGGCTCCCTGCAGCTGGTTCTGCGCCGCGCGCAGCGCCAGGTCGCTCCCGGCAGAAATGATGTCCATGACTGCCTCGGCCTGGGTGAGATCCAGCTTGCCATTCTCAAACGCCCGGCGCGAAAATTCCCCCGGCTCGGCCGGGCGGGCACCACAGGCCAGCAGACGCTCCAGCACCCGGCGGGTCACCAGCATGCCGCCATGGCAACTCAGCTCCACCGTGTCCTCACCCGTGAAACTGGCCGGTGCCGCAAAATAAGTAGCCACACACTCATCAATGACGCACCCACGCGTATCGCGTACGCGCACGAGGGTTGCCAGGCGGGCTTGCAACCGGCGCCCGTTTGTGCAGCCCTGCACCACCTGCTGCGCCTGCGGACCGCTTACGCGGATAACGGCAATGGCACCCGTACCCGGGGCGGTGGCTATGGCGGCTATGGTCTCACTCTGCTGCATACGCCTGATAATCCCATATCTCCCCCGGCGAAGCAAACCTTTTTTGAATGCAGATTTCAAAATGCAGAATGCAGAATGCCAAGTCAGCGCAGCGCCTCCCGGCGCTGCGTGGATAAGAAAGAGCTCTGAGAAGGATTCCCAGAGCTCTTTTCCTGAGGCGAAATGAAGTTATCAGGAAGAGAGTGGGCGGTTTGTTACCGGCAGTAAGCATCCATTCCCGGCTCTATCGGCGTAAGCCGCTGATTTTTAATTCGTACTTTGTACTTCGTACTTTGTACATCAAATTAGCCTTGCTATTTTCCATAATTATGGTATAGTTTCGGCCGCCGCGGCAGTCAACCTGGCTGCCGGGTGTTCGAACAAACAACATCACATCGATATATATTATGAAGAAGATTGCTATCCTGGCCCTTACCGCCGCTGCTTTCGTTTCCTGCCAGCAGCAGCAGCAGCAGACTCCCGCCCCCGAGCCCGTTCCCGCTCCGGCTCCCGTGGAAGTTGTAAAGGGCAAGTAAGTATCCCGGAAAGGAAATTCCTTTCCCTTTCTTACTGATTTTTACAAAATGTGCGCTTGTCCACCCCGGACAAGCGCATGTTTTATTATCAAAGTCTTCTATTTCCGGCAAAAATTCTCACTTTAGGCTTGATTTGTACGAAATTGCTGCTATAGTGTCCTTAGCCTGCCAAGCTATCCTTGCCTGGCCAGGTGCATCAAACAACATCAAAACTAGTAAGATAATTATGAAGAAGATTGCTATCCTCGCTCTTACCGCCGCCGCTTTCGTTTCCTGCCAGCAGCAGCAGCAGCAGCAGGTGACCCCGGAGCCGGTTGCTCCCGCTCCCGTGGTGGAACCCGTTAAGGGCAAGTAAGTGATACGAGAAGCTTGACTTCTCTTATTCACATTCAATTACGCGTCTGGTTAACCAGACGCGTTTTTGTTTTTTTGTCTCCGCCCCCCTGTCGGAGCACGGGACTTCAATCCCGATTGAACGCTCCATAATTCCGGGACTGAAGCACCGTGCTCCTGGAACGACAAATGATTGATTTCTCGCGGAAAGCTTCGGGGCACGCGTGCACCAAAAACGAAAAAAAGTGCGGCAAAACAGAATTTATGATTGACTTTTGAGGTGTATTGGAGTGTACTGGTGGTGCAGGTAAGTGCACTCAAAAGCATGAATAATGTCTCCACAGTAATGTTCACGGGCAACGTGACGCACAAGCTGGACCCGAAGAGTCGCGTAGCGATTCCGGCCGGCTGGCGTGACGCGCAGGGGATTACGCTGTGGATGATAGACACTCAGAATGAGGGGTATCCGATTCTGAAATGCTACACGAAAGAGAGCTTTGCCGAGATGGTGAACGGGATCCGGAGCCACGCAGAAGCCCGTGGATTTGACCCCGCCGCCGTGAACCGCTACCTGGGCACCATCATTGGCCTGAGCTTCGAGGCCGAGGTGAGCACCCAGGGCAAGCTGCTGATACCCAAAGCACAGCGCGAACGCCTGAAACTGGCGGACAACGCGACCATCGTAGGTCGCGGGTCGTATTTCGAAATCTGGGCCCCTGGCGACTTCGAGGCCACGAAGAGCGCCGAAGCCCTGGCGAAACTGGAACTGGACAAGATATTCGGCATCCTGACATGAGCATAGCAGCCACACAGAACCACGCGGCGGCGACTACCCCGGCGGGTACCTGCTACAAGGTGCTCATGTGGGAGGAAGGAGCCCTCTCCCCCGCGGAACTGGATGCCTGGCAGACCGCCCGGCGCGACTTGCTCGCGCGTATGCGCGATGCGGGCATCAAGGGCGCGCGCGGCACCCTGGCCAGACTGGGGGCAGAACTGCGTGAGCTGTCGGCCCGTGCCATAGCCGCCCCCCTGGACACCTGCGCCCGGGCCAGCCTTTCCCTTACGCGCGTGGGCGCGTTGGCAGCGAAGCTGCAGCGCGCGGACGAAGTGCTGGCCTACCGCCTGACCCCGTGCAGCGCCACGGTGCTGGTAGAGCTCAGCGGCGAGGAAGGCATCGATACCCTGGTAAGCCGCTGGAGTGCTGAAAGCGGCGAAGTGCAGTGGTGCAGCAACCCGCTGGTGGAAGCCATCAGCCCCGCCGAGGCCGCCGAATGGCAGGAAGCCTGCCGCAGCGAAGCCGCCGGAGCCGCTGCTGACACAGATGCTGACGAAGAAAGTTCCGCCACTCCCTTCCACCACGTGACCGTGCTGCGCAGCGAAGCCGTGGAAGCCCTGCAACCGGCAGAAGGCCGCGTGCTGGTAGATGCCACCCTGGGCGGTGGCGGACACAGCGAGCTCATGCTGCAGAGCGGCGCCACCGTGTGGGGCATCGACCAGGACCCCGCAGCCCGCAAGGCCGCCCGCAAGCGACTGGCCGGCTATGCCGACCGCCTGCACATCGTGGCCGGCAACTTCCGCAACGCTGTGGAACTGCTCCGCGCCGAAGGGCTGGAGCAGGTGGATGGCATTCTGGCCGATATCGGCATCTCCTCGCCGCAGGTAGACCAGGCCGAGCGCGGCTTCTCCTTCCTGGCAGAAGGCCCGCTGGACATGCGCATGAACCCCGCTGCTCCCCGCAGCGCGGCAGACATCGTGAACACCGCTGCCGAAAGCGAACTGGCCGATATCCTGTGGCAGTATGGCGAAGAACGCGCCAGCCGTGCCATTGCCCGCCGCATCGTGCAGGAACGCGCCAAAGCCCCCATCACCACCACCACGCAACTGGCCGCCGTGATTGCCGGTGTGCTGCCCCGCAAAGGCAAGCAGCACCCCGCCACCCGCTCGTTCCAGGCGCTGCGCATCGCCGTGAACGACGAGCTGGGCGCGCTGGATGCCCTGCTGGAAACCGGTCTCAGCCTGCTCAAGAGCGGCGGTCGTTTCGCCATCATCACCTTCCACAGCCTGGAGGACCGCGCCGTCAAGCGCTACTTTGACCGCGTGACCCGCCCGGAAATCGACCGCCCGGAATGGCCCGCCCCGCGTCCCAACCCGGAATATGCCGCCCGCCTGGTGACCCGCAAGCCCATTGTGGCAAGCGAAGCCGAGCTGGCCGCCAACCCCCGCGCCCGCAGCGCCAAGCTCCGCGTCATCGAAAAGCTTTAATCCCTCTCACCACTGTATCACCTCCTTCCCCGCCTTTCCTCCACAATGCCTCCCCATACCGCCAGCACCCGCTACGCCGACCAGGTAAGCTTCAGCTTCCTGTTCTGGATGGTGCTGTTCGCCGTGCTCGTATCAGCCGGCGGCATTACCTACGCCCTGCTCAAGAACGACCAGGTGGCCGTGCGCACCGAAATCAACAATCTGCACCGCCAGATTGCCGTGTGCAACATGAACACCAACCAGCATATGGCCAAGACCAACGCGCTCACCAACCGCTGGGCCATGCGCGACCGCCTGAGCCAGGACCGCTCCACCCTGCGCGATATTGACCGCAGCCAGATTGAACTCGCCCGCCGTCTGAACGACAGCGGATTCGCCGTCATTCACCGCTAAGATTCACCCCTTCCCCGCCGCCACGTGAAAACCAGGATTCCATTTGCAGGGCGCAGCCTGTTCCTCGCATGCATCATGGCGGCACTTTCCTGCATCATCGCCGTGCGGCTGGTGGACCTGCAGATTATTGACGAAGGCGAGGTGGTGAACATTGCTGAAAACGACCTCATCGACAAAGAGCGCATCCCCGCCCAGCGCGGCATCATCATGGACCGCAACGAGGAGCTGCTCACCAACAATATCCAGAGCGCCGAACTGGTAGCCGACCGCTACCACCTGCGCGAAATCACCGCCGTGGTGGAAGGTCTGGCCTACAACCAGGCCGTACATGACCCCCGCTGGGACACTCTCACCGACCCCAAGGAACGCCGCAAGCTGGTCTATAACTACCGCGCCAAGCTGCTCAACAACGCCAAGGCCGAAATGACCGATGAGGAAAAGGATGCCCGCCGCGCCCTCATCAACCCGCGCGATGCCCGCGCCAACCGCCTGCTCGGCTACGATGAAAAAGTGATGCAGCACTACTTCGAGCAGCACGATAAGCTCGTGGCCGAAGTGCTCTACCCCTTCCTCTCCCACCAGGAAATTGAAGAAACCATCAATGGCCGCAAGGTGAAGCGCTTCATGACCCGCGAGGACATCGTGGAGAAAATTGCCCAGACCGCCACGCAGAAATACAACGAGGAAGCCAGGGCCAAGGGCCTGCCCACCCGCTCTTTCCGCAACCAGATTATCCTGGCCAAAGGGCTGAGCTTCGATACGGCCGATCAAATCAGCCGGGCGGTGAAAGCCGCGCGCGTGCGCGGTCTCATGGTGGAGCACAATATCCGCCGCAGCTACGTGATGCCGGAAATGCTCTGCCATGTGCTGGGCTATGTGGACCACGAGAACAAGGGCATGAGCGGCGTGGAATCCTACTTCCACAGCTACCTGGCCGGAGTGGACGGACTGCGCGAATACCGCCACAATTCCCGCGGGCAGGTGCTGCCCAGCGAAGACGACCGCTACCTGGCCCCCAAGCACGGCCTGAACCTGAAGCTCAGCATTGATATGCGCCTGCAGACCATCGTGGAGCAGGAGCTGGATAAAGGCATGCGCCACTTCCGCGCCAAGCGCGGCTGCATGATTGTGGTAGAGCCCAGGACCGGTGATATCCTGGCCATGGTGAGCCGCCCCTCCTTTGATCTGAACACCAAGGAACTCATCACCCACAAGGGCAAATTCAAGCGTGGTGAAGTGAAGGATGACAACGGCAAGCCGCTCACCGGCGACTTCAACTTTGCCTGCCAGACCCGCTACGAACCCGGCTCCACCTTCAAGGTGCTCGGCGTGACCACGGTGGTGGACAAGGGGCTCATGAGCATCAATGGCTATGTGAACTGCTCCCCCTTCTCCGTGGGCTTCGGCAGCAAGGCCATCAGCGACCGCCCGTTCAACTACGGCAGCCTGCCGGTGTGGGGCGTGCTCAAGAAATCCAGCAACCCCGGTGCAGCCCGCATCGCCATTATCGGCAAGTGGCCGAACTTCAAGGAATACCTCGAAAAATTCGGACTCACCAAGCCGGTTGGTATCGAACTGCCCTCCGGCGGGGCCTGCCTGCTGGCCGATGGCTCCAACATCGTGAACTACTCCCGCATTGCCTACGGCTACTCCGTGGCCGTATCGCCGCTGCACATGGCCATGGTCTACGCCACGATTGCCAACGATGGCGTGCGCATGAAACCGCGCCTGATTGATAAGATTATTGCGGCCGATGGTTCCATTTACGATGAATGCCCCCCGCAGGAGGTCTGCCGGGTCATGAAATCCAGCACGGCGCGCGACCTGCGCTTTGCTCTGGAAAGCGTGACCCAGCGCAAAGGCGAAGGCGGGCGCGGCACCGCCACGGCAGCCGCAGTACCCGGCTTCCGCATCGGCGGCAAGACCGGCACCGCCAAGAAAACCAAAGCCGGCGGCGGCTACACGGAAAACCTCTACACCGTATCCTTTGCCGGGGTGCTCCCCATCGATGACCCGAAACTGGTGGTCATGACCGTGATTGACGAGCCGCACCCCACCGATTGCAACCCCGGTGGCGGCACCGTGGCAGCCCCGATTTTCCGCGCGGCGGCAGAGCGCTTCATCAATGTGCTCAATCTCACGCCGAGTGACCCCGAAGCCTACGAAAAATATCTTGCCAGCAAGGAAGAATCTGATACTCTAAAGAAATAAGAATTCACACGACCGATTCCGCACGCCATGGACACCAGGAAAATCTTTAACATACTGCCCGGAGCCACCATCACAGGCGAGCTCAAGAAGAAGCTCACGCTGCTCACCGATGACAGCCGCAAGGTGATTCCCGGCTGCTGCTACGTGGCCGTGAAAGGCACGCAGTTTGACGGCCACACCGCCATTGAAGGAGCCATCAGCGCCGGGGCTGCCGCCATTGTGGCCGAAACCCCGGTGAGCGAGCAGGCCACAGCCGCCGGCACGCTCTGGGTGCAGGTGGCCGATACGCACGAAGCCAACGGCCTGCTCATGAGTGCCTGGCATGATTTCCCGAGCAGCAGCATGGTGGTGCTCGGCGTGACCGGCACCAATGGCAAGACCACCATCTCCTACCTGGTGAACCACATCTTCCGCGCCGCCTGGCAGCGCGCCGGGCTCATCGGCACCATCATCTACGACAACGGCGAGCGCCGCACCACCTCCAGCAACACCACCCCCGGCTGCGCCCTGCTGCAGAGCATGCTGGCCGATATGGTGAAGAACGGCTGCCGCGCTGTTTCCATGGAAGTCTCCTCGCACGCGCTCACCCAGCAGCGCACCTCCGGCACCGCTTTCCGCGTGGGTATCTTCACCAACCTGACCCAGGATCACCTGGATTACCACGGCACCATGGAGGAATACTACCAGGCCAAGAAGCTGCTCTTCACCCGCATGGCCGCTGCCGACCGCAAGAGTACCGCCGTCATCAACATCGATGACGAATACGGCCGCCGCCTGGCCGGGGAGCTTGCGCCCATCATGCGCGTGCGCACCTTTGGTGAGAATGAGCAGGCCGACTTCCACGCCGTGCCCAAGCTCATCACCCTGAAAGGCAGCCAGTACGAACTCATCTACCAGGGCCGCAGCTACCTGGTGCGCACCCCGCTCATCGGCGAATTCAACCTCTCCAACAGCCTGGCTGCTCTGGCCGGTGCTGTGTGCGCCGGCATCAACCTGAGCGATGCCATCACCGCCCTGGCCCAGAGCCCGCAGGTACCGGGCCGCATGGAGCTGGTGAGCAGTGTGAACAACGTACAGTGCTTTGTGGACTACGCCCACACCCCCGATGCTGTGGAAAATGTGTGCAAGACCATGAAAGCGCTCTGCCGCAACGGCCGCCTCATCACCATCTTCGGCTGCGGCGGCGACCGCGACCGCACCAAGCGCCCGCTCATGGGTGAAGCCGCCGCCCGCTACAGCGACCTCTGCCTCGTGACCAGCGATAATCCCCGCAGCGAAGACCCCGAGCAGATTATCGATGAAATCATGCCCGGTATTCCCCGGGAAAAGCAGCACCGCATCACCGACCGCGAGGAAGCCATCCGCGCAGCGCTGGAGCAGGCCCGCCCGGGCGATGCCGTGCTCATTGCCGGCAAGGGGCACGAAAACTACCAGATTTTCGCCACCGAAACCATCGATTTTTCGGACTCTGCCGTGGTGCGTAAATTCTACGCCGAAAAGAACCCGGAAGGCATCTCGGTGCCTTCCCGCAAGCCTGAAACCCGCCGCCCCCGCTAAAAAGCACCATGACCCACCTGAGCACCAGCGACCTCATCGCCGCCACTGCCGGCAAAGCAATTGTGGCGGGTGACCGCGCCATCACGGCGGGGCTCACCACCGACAGCCGCGCCATCACCCCCGGCTGCGTGTTCCTGGCGCTCTGCGGTGAGCGCTTCGATGGCAACAACTTCGCGGCCGAAGCCACGCAGAAAGGCGCGGCCGCCGTGGTGGTATCGCGACTGGTGGGCGACTACGCCCCCGGCAGCACCGTGGTGCAGGTGGAAGACACGCTCGCGGCGCTGCAGAGCCTGGCCTCGTGGTGGCGCGGGCAGCTGGAGCCCCTGCATGTGGTGGGGCTCACCGGCAGCAGTGGCAAGACCAGCACCAAGGATATGTGCCTTTCGGTGCTCTCTCAGAAATTCACCGCCCTGGCTACCAGGGGCAATCTCAATAACCACATCGGCGTGCCGCTGAGCATTCTGAGCACCCCGCAGGGAACCCAGGCCGCCATCTGGGAAATGGGCATGAACCACGCCGGCGAAATTGCTCCGCTCTGCGCCATGACCCGCCCACAGATTGGCATCATCACCACCATCGGCTCCGCCCACCTGGAATACCTGGGCACCCGCCAGGCCATAGCCGATGAGAAATGCACCGTGGCGCGCGCTCTGCCCGCCAGCGGTTACATGATTTACCCGGCGCAGGATGACTTTGCCGACTATATCGCCACGCAGACCGCCGCCACTCCCCTGCCCGTGGGCGGCTGCACCAGCCCGGTGCGCGCCCTGAACCCGCGCAGCACCGCCACCGGCACCACCTATACACTGCATATCGATGGTGAGGGCGAAGTGGAAGTGGCACTCCCCGTGCCCGGAGCCCACATGGTGAGCAACAGCCTGCTGGCTGCCGCCGCCGGGTGGAAGCTCGGTTGCTCCCTTTCCGAAATTGCCGCGGGGCTCTCTGCCTCTACCCTCACGCATGGCCGCCTGGCCTGCAGGGAGGTGGACGGCTACACCGTGGTGGATGACACCTATAACGCCAACCCCGAAAGCATGAAAGCAGCGCTCGAAACCGTGGCGGCCCTGCGCGGGCCAAAGCGCCACATTGCCGTGCTGGGCAAAATGGGCGAGCTGGGCGAAGGCGGCATTGCCGCCCATGCCGATATGGGCTGGTGCGCAGCCTCCCTGGGTTATGCCGCCGTGGTGGTGGTAGGCCCGGAGTGCCCGGAGACCCTGGCGCTCTGCCAGGCCGCCGCTGAGACGATTCCGGCGCTGCTGGTGAATACACCGGCAGAAGCCGCCGCCGCCCTGCGTTCGCTCATGGAACCGGGCGATGCCCTGCTCTTCAAAGGCTCCCGCTCCGCCGGCATGGAGCGCAGTATGTACGAACTCTTCCCCTCTTTAACCCCCAAATCCTAAGTCATGATCAATTTCATCTGCGAAATCCCCGTCGGGCTGCAGCTGCTGCTGGCACTGCTGGTCCCCTTCACCGGCTCCATGCTCATCGGGCCGCGCCTCATCGCCATTCTCCGCGCCATGAAAGCCGGCCAGCCCATCCGCGAGGCCAGCAAGGGCGTGCTTGCCCCCGAACACTCAGCCAAAGTGGGTACCCCCACCATGGGCGGGCTCATGATTATCGGCCTCATCATGCTCACCAGCATCCTGTTCCTCGATATGGGCGACCCCAAGCTGCAGTGCTGCCTGCTGGTAATGGGCGTGACCGCCATCCTGGGTTTTCTGGATGACTGGGCCAAGATTACCAGGAAAAGTACCGATGGCGTGAGCGGCTGGTTCAAGATTGCCCTGCAGGCTGTGGCCGCTCTCGCATGCGCGGGGTACCTGTACTACCTGGATCCCACCATTGCCCGTGTGCTGGTGCCTTTCTACGGCACGATTGACCTGGGCTACGTGTTCATTCCCTTTGCCATGCTGGTCATCATCGGCTCCTCCAATGCCGTGAACCTGACCGATGGGCTCGACGGTCTGGCCAGCGGCTGCATGGTCGTGGCCTCCATGGCCTTCATCTCGCTCTGCCTCACTTTCCAGGAAGTGGCGCTGGCCAACTACCTGCTCTGCATTGCCGCCGCCTGCCTTGGTTTCCTGTGGTTCAACGCCTACCCGGCCAAGGTATTCATGGGTGATACCGGCTCCCTCTCCCTGGGTGGAGCACTGGGCACCGTAGCCGTCTGCACCCACACCGAGCTGCTGCTCGTCATCATCGGCGGTGTGTTCGTGGCCGAAGCCTGCTCCGTCATGATGCAGGTAGGCTGGTTCAAGATAAGCCGCAAGCTCTATGGTGAGGGACGCCGCTTCTTCCGCATGGCTCCCATTCACCACCACTTTGAGAAATGCGGCTGGAGCGAAACCCAGGTCTGCGTGCGCTTCTGGATTATTGCATTCTTCCTGGCTGTCCTCGGGCTGATTCTGGGGGCATGCTGCTTCGTGAAATTCTAACCCTCTTTCCCCACCACTATGGAACTCCACGGCAAAAAGATTGCGGTGCTCGGCTGCGGACGCAGCGGAGTGGCAGCAGCACGCCTGGCCCTGGCCAGGGGCGCGGGCGAGGTCTGCATTTTCGATGCCAACCCCGCCGCCACCTGCACGGAACCCGGCGTGAGATTTGTGGCCGGTGCCACCGAGGAACAGGCCCGCGCCTATGCAGCGGATATGGTGATTCTCTCCCCCGGCATCGAAGGCGATATTCCCTGGACGCTCGCCTTCACCGCCCACGGCGCCCCGCTCATCGGCGAAACCGAACTGGCCTGGCACTACTTCCATGGCCGCATCATTGCCATCACCGGCACCAATGGCAAGACCACCACCACCGCCCTGCTGGAACACGTGCTGCTTTCTGCCGGCAAGAGCGCCAAGGCCTGCGGAAACTACGGCTACCCGCTCAGCGAGGTGGCCCTCATGGAGCCGCAGCCGGAATTTGCCGTGCTGGAAGTTTCCTCGTTCCAGATGGAAACGATAGTGGATTTCCGCCCGGAGGTGGGTATCTGGCTCAACTTTGCACCGGACCACATGGACCGCTACACCAGGGTGGAAGACTATTTCAACGCCAAGCTGCGCATGTTTGAAAACATGCGCGCCGACCAGCTTGCCATTGTGCGCGAGGGAGAGGAGCTCCCCGCCATTGCCCCGCGCCGTGTGGGCTTCTCCTCAGTGGTAAGCACCGGCCAGCTCTATTTCGAAAACGGTGCCATCATGGAAGGCGGCCAGGTGCTCACCCCGCTGCGTGGCACTGCGCTGGAGCAGGCCCACAATGCCGAAAATGCCATGGCCACCACCCTGGCCTGCCGGGCTGTCGGGCTGGATGACACTACGATTTCCGCCGCCATCCGCTCGTTCAACCCGCCCGGCCACCGCTGCGAAACCGTGGCAGAGATGGATGGCATCCTGTGGCTGAACGACTCCAAGAGCACCAACCTGCACTCCACAGAAGCCGCCGTGCGCTCCCAGACCCGCCCCATCGTGCTGCTGGCAGGTGGTAAGGACAAAGGGCTGGATTACACCGCCATCAACCCCATGCTGGAACAAAAAGCCCGCGCCTGTGTGGTGTTCGGCCAGATTGCCGACCAGCTGGAGCAAACTTTCTCTCCTGTCTGCCGCGTGGTGAAGGTCACCACCGTGCAGGAAGCCGTGGCAGCCGCCCACAAGGTGGCCGAGCGCGGAGATGTGGTGCTGTTCTCTCCCGGCACCTCATCATTCGACCAATTTACAGGCTATGTCCAGCGCGGTGAATGCTTCCGCGCCGCCGTGAAACAAACTCTGCATCTATAATACACACGCATCAACCTTTATGAGAAAAGACACAAAAGCCACATTCCGCAACTCTGACCTGGGGCGCGCCAAGCCCAAACGCCATTTCCTCAAGACTTTTGTAGATGAGAACCTGAAAGAGAAGCGCCACTATTCCGATACCGGCCTGGTGGTGGATCGCACCAGCCCCGCCACAGTGCTGCGCATCATTTTCGGCCTTATCGTCGTGCACCTGCTCGTGATTGGCGGCGTGATGCTGCGCGGCAATATCACCAAGAGCAACAGCGGCCCCGCTGTGGTACCCACCATCACCCCGCCGCCGGCCATCCCGGTGGCTGAAGCCAGGCCCGTACCTGCGGTGGATGCCGCCCCGGCTCCCGCACCGGCTCAGCCGGCCGTGGCTGCCACCCCCGCACCCGCCCAGCCCGCTGCCAATGATACCCACATCACCCAGGCTCCCATCAACATGGAAGCCGTGACCGCCCCGGTGCAGCCCGTTGCCACGGTGGAACCGGTAGCCGTGCAGCCCGCCCCGGCTCCGGCAGCACCTGCCACTCCCTCTGTGGAGGTAAAGCACCTGGTCAACTCCGGCGATACCTGGGGACGCGTAGCAGCCCAGTACGGCATTACCGAAGATGTGCTCAAGGGAGCCAACCCCTCGCTGGCCGCCCGCACCAACCTGCCCGGCGGTACCTACCTGACCGTGCCGGTGCCGGCTGATTCTGCTGCTGCCCAGGCCGCCCAGGCTGCCAAGCCCGTGGTGAAGGACACCGCCAGATACCACGTGGTCAAGCGCGGCGAGAACCTGGGGCTCATTGCCCGCAAGTACAAGCTTTCCCTGCCGAAACTGCTCAAGCTGAACAACATGACCAATGCCGATGCCCGCCGCCTGAAGGTAGGGCGCAAGCTCAAGGTCAGCGAATAACGCCCGTCATGTCCTCCCGTGCCAGCATCATCAGCATCTGGGTCTGCTTCATCCTCCTGCTCACGCTGGGGGTAGTGATGGTAGCCAGCACGGGCACCTGTGTGCCGGGGCAGGATGAACTGCCCTGGACCTCCACCTTCCTGGGCAAGCAGTGCATGTTTGCCCTGCTGGGGCTGGTGATTGCGCTTGTGCTCAGCAAGGTGGACTACCGCATCTGGCGGCGGTTCACCAAAATTGCGTGGATTGTCTGCGTGATTCTGCTCATCTGCTGCTTCCTGCCGGGGATCGGCAAGCGTATCAACGGTGAAGCCCGCTGGATCAACCTGGGCATCACCTTCCAGCCCAGTGAACTGGCCAAAATCACACTCATGCTCACTCTGGCCAACTGGTACACCACCTACCGCGAAATGGCCGGCACTTTCTGGAAAGGCTTCGTGATACCCGGAGCCTTCCTCTTCGGGCTGCCGCTCATGCTCATCCTGGTGGAAAAGGATATGGGCACCGCAGCGGCGCTGGCAATGTCCGGTTTCTGTGTGATGTTTGTTTCCGGCACGCGCTGGTGGCTGCTGCTGCTTTCCATGCTGGTGGGTGCCATTGTGCTCTATGTGATGATGACCGGCAGCGCCAACCGCATGCTGCGTATCGAAGCCTGGCTGGACCCACAGGCCTACAGCCAGGGAGCCGGCCGCCAGCAATGGATTGCCATTCTGGCCTTTGCACGCGGCGGGCTGGCTGGTGTGGGGCTGGGCGATGGTATTGAGAAATATGGCAACCTGCCCTACGCGCACACCGACTTCATCTATGCCGAAATCGGCGAGGAATGGGGCTTTTTCGGCGCGGCAGGGGTACTGGTACTCTTCACCATCATGGCCATTTCCGGCATTGCCCTTGCCGTGCACACCCAGGACACCTTCGGGCGCATTTTCGCGCTGGGGCTCTCCTGCACCATCTTCTGGCCCGCCATGCTCAACATCATGGTGGTGACCGCCATGCTTCCCAACACGGGTCTGCCGCTGCCCTTCATCAGCAGCGGTGGTACCAACCTGATTTTCACCATTGCCGCCATAGGGCTGCTCACGAGCATCCAGCGGCATACCCCCTTCATCCGCCAGAACTACTGGCCTGCCCGCAGACTGAACGAAATCCAGGACCCATGAGCACCGAAAAACCTCTCAATATCGTTATCGCCTGCGGTGGTACAGGCGGCCATCTCTTCCCCGGTATCGCCGTAGCCCAGCAGCTCCGCAAGCTGGGGCACCGCCCGGTGCTCCTCATCTCCCGCAAGGAGGTGGATGCCGAAGCCTCCAGCAAGTATGGAGACCTCGAATTCCACAGTATTCCGGCCATTGCCAAGCCCCCGACCTTCTCGCTGCACATGCCGGCTTTCCTCTGGAAGCTCTTCAGCACCTACATGAGCTGCAAAAAACTGCTGCGCCGCGAAAAGGCCGATGTGGTGCTGGGCATGGGCGGATTCACCAGCCTGCCGCCCTGCAAGGCAGCCCATGCGCTGGGGCTGCGCTCCTACGTGCATGATTCCAACGCCATGCCGGGGCGCTCCAACCGACTCACCGCCCGCTGGTGCACCAAGGTGCTCGTGGGCATGAAAGAAGCCGTGCAGCACTTCCCCGGCAGCAGTTGTGCCGTGGTGGGTACGCCCGTGCGCGATGAAATCCGCAATCTGCCCACCCAGGCAGAAGCCCGCGAGCGCCTGGGCCTGCCGGCAGAGGGTCCCGTCATTCTGGTGACAGGTGGTTCCCAGGGGGCCAGGAACCTCAACAGCATGCTGATTGAAGCCGCCAAGGCCGACCCCGGCGTGCACTACCTGGTGATTGCCGGCCGCCTGGACTACGAGCGCGTGAACGCCCTGGCCGGCGGCGCGCCCAATATCACCGTGCTGGGCTTCTGCTCCGATATGCCCGCCGCCTATGCCGCGGCCGATGGCGTGATTGCCCGCAGCGGCGCTTCCACCCTTACCGAGCTCTCCATCATCGGCAAGGCCACCCTGCTGGTACCCTTCCCCTTTGCGGCCGATGACCACCAGACCCACAATGCCCGTGCTTTCTCCGACCACGGGGCTGCCGTGCTCATCCAGCAGGCCGACCTCACCACGGAGAAAGTGCATGACTTTGTGCACCACACCGTGCTCAACCCCGCTGCCCGCGAAGCCATGGAAACCGCCATGCGCTCCCTCTCCCGCCCCGATGCCGCGGCAGACATTGCCCGCACCATCCTGGGGGAGTAACCGCTTGTGGGACCCCATGAACACCATTCACATCAGCGTGGCTGAGCAGCGGCTGGAGCTCCGCACGCCTGCGGGCGAGGTATTGTTTGCCGCGCCTTGCAGCACAGGAGCAGCCGGTACGGGTTCCGCGGAAGGCAGCGGGCGCACTCCGCTGGGGCGTTTCTGCATCTGCTCCAAGCACGGGGAAAATGCCCCGCTCAACACCGTATTCCGCGGCAGATTGCCAGTGGGGCTGCACCCGCAGGCCAGCCGGGGGGAGGATGCCATCCTCTCCCGCATTCTCTGCCTGCACGGACTGGAGCCGCACAATGCCAACACCCGCTCCCGCTATATCTACATTCACGGCACGGCCGATGTGGCGCAGCTCGGCACCCCGGTCTCGCACGGCTGCATCCGCCTTTCTCCGCAGGATGCCGCTGCGCTTTTTGATAGGGTCCCTCTTCTGACCCCGGTGGAAATTCACTAGGATGCCATACACCGCGCAGCGGTGTATTTCATACGCCCAGAGGGCGTATTTCATGCGGGGCTCAGCCCCGCTTTCATACCGTAGCGCAGCTGCGGTATTTACATACTTGCGCCAGCAAGTAATTCATTGAGGCCCGCAGGGCCGACTGGTTACCGCTGCATCAGCAGCGGTACTACCTGTGCAGCACCCTGTAAATGCAAAGCTCGCATTGGGAAACGAACCTCCAGCATAGGGAACAAGCAGACGACTTGAAGAAGCTGAAGCGTTTAAATGGGAACATTATGCGGATGCTCATACAATCCATTAATACAGCTAAGTCCAGGCCGGATTGGAAAAGATAATGTTTCCTATGCGGGGTGGTTCGTTTCCCAATGCATGCTTAACAGATATGCGTTGCTGTATAGGAAGTACCGCTGCTGATGCAGCGGTAACCAGTCGGCCCGCTGTGCGGGCCTCAATGAATTACACTGGCTGGCGCCAGTGTATGTAAATACCGCAGCTGCGCTGCGGTATGAAAGCAGGGCTGCGCCCTGCATGAAATACACCGCTGCGCGGTGTATGAAATCCTGCCCCTGACGGGGCAGGAATATCAGTTCAGCCGGTGGCTGAACTGATACTGTCACACCGCGGGGGTTGACCGGGCTTGACTGTTGGCGTATGATATAAGCCATGAGCGAAGAAGAAACCAAACCAACACCCGAGGAAGAACCCATTACCACTCCGGAGACTGAGGCCACGGAGGAGCAGCAGCCTGAGGATGAGCTGACTAAGTGGCGCGAAATGGCGCTGCGCACGGCGGCAGAGTATGATAATTACCGCAAGCGCTGCGTGAAGGACCGCGAGGATTTCACCAAATATGCCAACCGCAGTCTGCTGGAGGAGCTGCTGCCGGTGATTGATAATTTTGAGATGGGTATGCAGATGGCTGCCCAGCAGGGTACGGATTCCATGATTTACATCGGCATGAGCATGGTGCAGAAGCAGCTGGCTGATTTCCTGGCTGGCCAGGGTGTGGAGGCTATCGATGCCACCCCCGGGCAGGAGTTCGACCACAATGTGCACGAGGCTATCATGAGCGAGCCGAGCGACCAGCCGGAAGGCACCATCATCCGTATTCTGCGCCGCGGCTATAACCTGCGCGGCCGCCTGCTGCGCCCGGTGAATGTGGTGACCGCCGCCCCCAGGGAGGAAGCCCCCGCTGCTGAAGCCTGAACCTTTTAACGACCCGCCACTGCTTTGTCACAGGATTATTACGAGGTGCTGGGCATTGACCGCAATGCCGATGATGCCGCGATTAAGAAGGCCTACCGCAAGCTGGCCATGAAGTACCACCCCGACCGCAACCCGGATAACAAGGAAGCGGAGGAGAAGTTCAAGGAACTGGGCGAGGCTTACGAGGTGCTGAGCGATGCCGATAAACGCGCTGCCTACGACCGCATGGGGCACGAGGCATTCAAGAATGGCGGCATGGGTGGTGCCGGTGGCCCGGGGGGCTTTGGCGGCTTTACCGATCCGGCCGACCTGTTCTCGCAGATTTTCGGCGGGGCATTCGGCGGCTTTGGCGGCATGGGTGGTGGTGCCCGCCGCAAGGCAGACCCGCGCCGCCCCGGTTCGGATTTGCGCACCGATCTCGAAATCACTCTGGAGGAAGCAGCCGAGGGCTGCACCAAGACCCTGGAGGTGGAGCGCCTGGTGCCTTGCGAGGAATGCAATGCCACCGGCTCCAAGGATGGCCGCGCCGGATTCCACACCTGCCAGACCTGCCACGGCACCGGTGTGGTGACCCGCCAGAGTGGGTTCTTTGTGCAGCAGAGCACCTGCCCGAGCTGCCGCGGAGCGGGGCAGACCATCAGCAACCCCTGCCCCAAGTGCCGCGGCGAGGGCCGTGTGCACAAGGATGTGAAGATTTCCCTGCGCGTGCCCGCCGGCGTGAACACCGGCACCAAGCTGCGCTCCACCGGCAATGGCGATGCCGGCACCAATGGTGGCGAGACCGGCGATCTCTACGTGTTCATCGAGGTGAAGCCACACGATATCTTCACCCGCGATGGCATGGACCTGCACTGCAGCATTCCCGTGCCGTTCATGGATGCGGTGCTGGGTGGCGAGATGACTGTGCCTACGCTGGATGGGCCGGCCAAGCTGAAACTGCCCACCGGCACACAGAGCAACACTATTTTCCGCGTGCGCGGCAAGGGGATGCCCAGCCTGAAGGGCTCCGGCCGCGGCGACCTGATGGTGGAGGTGCAGGTGGAAACTCCCACAAAATTGTCCTCATCCCAGGAGAAGGCGCTCAAGGCTTTCGGCAAGGAGCTCAAGGAAAACAACCAGCCCGAAGTGGCCGATTTCCGCAAGCGTGCCGCCCGTTTCATGAAATAAATCGCTGACTGCACTCCGCCCCCGCCATGCACCGCTGCTATGCCCCAGGTGCCGCTTTGCAGAGCGGCGATTCCCTCGATATCACCGGGGATGAAGCGAAGCATGCCCTCAAGGTGATGCGCCTGCGCGTGGGCGAGGAGTGCGAGGTGTTCAACGGCTGCGGCCAGGCCGCTGTGGGTCGCATTGCCGCCACCAGCGGCGGCAGCCTGCTTACGCTGGCGGATTTGCGCCCCCTGCCGCCCATGCCCCCGGTGGCGGGTATCACCCTGGCACTGGCCATCCCGAAGGGTTCCAACATGGACCTCATCATCCAGAAAGCGGTCGAGATGGGGGTGCAGCGCATTATCCCGCTCATTTCGGAGCGCACCATTGTGCGGCTGGATGCTAAGGATGCCGCCGCCAAGACCACTAAGTGGAGCCGCACCGTGCTCGAAGCCTGCAAGCAGTGCGGCGTGAACCTCCTGCCGGTGGTGGAGCCGCCGCAGAGTTATGCCGCATTCCTGCAGCGCAGCGATTTGCCGGAGCTTAAAATCCAGTGTGCCATCGTGCCGCATGCGCAGCCACTGCGCAGTTTGCTGGAGCAGGCCCGCGCCGCCGGATTGCGGAACTGCGTACTCCTCATCGGCCCAGAAGGCGACTTTTCCCCCGCCGAATACGCCGCAGGAGAAGCTGCGGGGTTTCTGCCCGCCAGCCTGGGGCCCATCATCCTGCGCGTGGAAACCGCAGTGTTCCTGGCTGTGGCCTCCGCCCGCTACGCGCTGGATTAAGAGCGGGCGTTCCCGAAATGCGCCACCTGGCCTTTTTCCAGCCTGAATATCATCATGGCGGCATCAGCATGCTCAAATTCGGGTCTATTTTGTCATAAAAGTGACTTTTTGTGTCATTTTCTACATAAAAAGCTCACACAAATCCCAAATATATCCAAAAAACTAGAAGAAAATCACACAAAACTGCAAAAAATTCACACAAAGCTAGAGTATGGTCTACATTTTAATCTTGACCATGCTCTAGTTTTTAGTTAAGATGAACCCGGAGCCGGGCCAGAGTTGCCACAAACAGGTAGCAAAGGCAGGCAGGTTCCCCTTACCGAATAAAAAATACAACACACACATATGAAAAAGAGCCTTATCACGATGATGGCCGCTGCTCTTATGAGCGCTTCTGCTTTTGCCGGCGATGCCACCATGGACTCCTTTGTAACCCAGCCCTCTCAGGATTTCAAGCGTCTCAGCGGCGCCGTGCACGTGGGTGGCGGTACCGCCTACACACTGCATGGCTATGTGCCCACCACCGCTGTTGTTCAGGGCGAAGGATATGGTATGACGGCCCTGCAGCTTGCCTACGATTTTGGCAAGGAAAGCTTCTGGAGCTATAACGGGGGTCTTTCCTACAAAGTACCGTTCTCCGGCCACACGCTGTATGGCAATCCTTCGAAAGAGGTGTTCCCCGGATTTGATGTCGATATGAAGACCGCCAAGAACTCCACCCTGAATATCGAAAACGAATTCATCGTCCGTAATGGGCTGAAGTACACCCGCGAGCTGTGGAATGCCGGTTTCGGTTATGACTTCATTCACGGTGGCATTCCCGGCGTGGTGGCCAAGCACTTCGACGGCGAAAGCCAGTCCTAC
>JAFXDR010000144.1 GCA_017521145.1 Akkermansia sp.
ACCGGGTCATTATGGTATATGCAAGATGCAATCAATGAGATTGTGAGCAACGTTCTGAAGTTGACCCTACCGGGTCATTATGGTATAGAATTCAAACAATACTGCAAAAAAGGAGATACGTTCTGAAGTTGACCCTACCGGGTCATTATGGTATATGGTATGCGTGTCGGGGAATTGATTGACATGGTTCTGAAGTTGACCCTACCGGGTCATTATGGTATAAAAAAACACCGAGAAAACGGTTATGTAACCCTGTTCTGAAGTTGACCCTACCGGGTCATTATGGTATAATGGGGAGCCAGAAAATTGCTACTACGGATCCGTTCTGAAGTTGACCCTACCGGGTCATTATGGTATAACGTTCTCGCACGATGAAGATGCACGCAAGGCGTTCTGAAGTTGACCCTACCGGGTCATTATGGTATATAAGAGCATCTAAGAGGTATAAAACCAACCTCTTAGATGCTCTTGTGTTTTCGTGAATTGAAATTAAGGCCTGAATTCCGCCTACCAGAAAAGGACGAATTTAGGGAAGGAGCGGGGTGCAGGAGCTTCTGATTCGCCCAGGAGAACGACTTGTTGCTCCCAGACGGAGCGCTCCATGGGAATAAGGCGGATATCGCCCTGCGGAACCTGCGCCGCCACGCGTCGCATGTAGCGGATAACCCGGTCGATCTCGTGGTCTTCGCCCTCAAAAAGGTAGAGACTGTACTGCACACGCTGCCCGCCCAGGGCCTCAAATTCTTTGCGAAGGAGGGTCTGGTGCTTTGTCTCGGGGACATCATAAGCAAGCATCACGAGCATGGAGAACGAAGGGGTGGAAGAGGGTGGTATTTTGTGCCAGCAGGGCGCGTGTGAATGATTCCACATGCAGGCGGATGATGGTGCGGAGACGGAATCGTTTGTCTGCATAGCACCAGAAGGACTCCATCATTTCCGCGAAGCGGCCCGCCATTTTGCGGGTATCGTGCATTTCATCCAGATAGCGCATGACGGTGATTTCGACGCAGCAACGGAAGGGTTCGATGAGGTCGCAGGCAAGGCTGGGGCGGCTGCGGCGGAGTTTGTGGATGATGCCGATGCCGGGCTCGATGCCGGAGGCGATGCATTGCCACTCAATCGCATGATAAAGGAAGCCGTAGCCATAATTGAGTGCGACGTTGAGCGGGGCCTGAGCCTGGCGCTTTTCGCGGGTGAACAAATCCTGAGCAGCAGCGCGGAAATAGCGCGCCCAGAAGAAACGCGCCCACCTGGCTTCGAGTCGCAGGATGCGGTTGAATGAATTAGATGCTAATCTGGGGAGCGGGGAAAGGGATGGATCCAGTGCACGGATGAGGGTGTGCTGGTTCTGTACCTTGGTCATCAGAATATCCGAGGCCAGCTGGGTGGCATGGCGGGGTTTCAGGGTGCAGAGTCGGTAGGTGGCATCCGGGTTGACATATCGGCAACGAGGGAGGAGGGAGGAAGTGTCCCACTTGCCGGTGGAGGTGTTCCATCGCGCCATGATGACTGGGCATTGCTGCGCTACCGAACAAAGAGCAGCCTGACTCCACCGTGCATGTGAAGCCAGGCATTGTAAAGAACCCAGAACCTGGAGGGCGATTTTGTGTTCTCCGCTATACAGTATCCCATCTTTGATTCGCAAATCAGCCGATTCGTCCATCAGGATGAGGTGGTGTATCATGCGGGCGGGAGGAGGTTTCTTTTTTTCGCTTCTTGTTCGGCAGACTCAAGATGTTTCAGTTTTGCATAGTCATTGGCTGTTGTTATCATCTTTGTTTTTCTGTCTTTGTGTGTTAGCGCGCGGAATTCGAGATATGGAGCGGAGCCGATAGCAGATATTCTACCCCAGAGGCTTAATGGGGTGGGGTGATTCAGAATATCGAAGTTTTTATCTGTCTTTCTTAATTTTTCGATATACTTGTCGTTCCGTTCAAAATTAAGAATAAACGCATCCCCCTTCCTGAAGGTTGCCACTTTGACGGCGTGCGGAGGCAGGATGCCGCAAATCATTTCGTGCAGGTCGCGTGCCTTGTTTTTCTGCAGAATGTCAAGCAGGTACATGGGGGCGCCTTTGGTGCCACGCCAGGGAAGCCCCATGCGCTTGAAGCCCTCCAGCACAGCTTTGGTGGGGATGATGCGTTTGTAGTATGCCCAGCATTTTTTCTTGGCATTCCAGCCGAGCCAGAGTTCGAGGCGGTCATTCGAGGCTACAAGGCTGCGGAGTTGGTCGAATTTGCCGGATTCGGTGATAATACCATTCCAGCCGATGGGGGATTTATCCAAATTGCCCTTGCTGCCGAATTTCCAGATGTTGCGTACAGGAGTGCCGTTGCGGAGTTTGAGCGGTTGATGCGGTGTAGCGGAATCTGCCTTGGTGGCAGCCTGGCAACTGGTGAGCCAGTGGGAAATCTCGGCATCGCTGGGGATATCCTTGGCGGGGATGCCCATATTCTCCATGGTTTTACGCAGCTCAGCGGGTTTGATATCCGGAATCAGAGGCGTGCGCTGGTGGGCCATCCCCTTGTCGTCTACCGCCCAGAATGTGCTGTCGCCCAGAGATTTGTGTTTGCTGCGGCTTTCCTTTTTCTCGATGGGGCATGCGGAGCCATCGTGCCACATTTTATAAAAATCGGGCAGGGGAAGCCCCTGGACGCACATGAGACGTCGGTCACCCTTGTGGGTTTTCTCGGTCTCAAAAATGCCCTTGTAGCGGATATCGTTGAGCCCTTCCGGAGGAAGGCAGGACATGACGGCGGCGTCGAGGCGATGGTGCAGGTTGTTGGAACGGTCTTTTTTGTATTCCGGCCAGAGCCAACTGCGGCGGGCTGCTGCGGTGTAGACACCGCAGGGATTGCCGATGCGCTGGCGAATCTGCTCCTCATCGCCATTGATGCCGAGCCAGATGGTGAGAGAGTTTCTTAACTCGCGAGCCAGCTGGGCGGTGCGGGTCATGTTATTGAAGTCCGGGAATTCGGCTGACTGGTGTGCAAAGAGTTTCTTCTTTTCATCGCTCCAGTTGAATTTTTTGATTCCAGCCAGTATGGCATCCCAGGATAACCAGCCGGGCAGGTTGGCGGCAGCGGCTTCTGCAGGGGTGCGGTTACCCATGGCGGCATTTGTGGCCCGGGTGGTGAGAATCAGGTTTTCGACCATATACAGACCGCCGCGGGCATCGGGGTAGATGTGGGCGAGTTCCAGCTCACCGGAGAAGAGATCGGAGGGCTTCAGTTCCTGCCCGGTAAAGGGACAGGTGGCGGGCTTATCGGGTGTGCCGCCCTGTTCCTCGAAGAGGCGCATGCGCATGAAATCAGCATTGCTGGCATTTTCTCTGCCGTAGGCTTCTGCATGTTTGATGCGGCGTTCGCGGTTAGCTTTCTGCTCCTTTTCGATTTGCTTCGCTGCGTCCTGGTTGGCGGCTGCATTTTTGATGGTTTCGATTACGCAGTAATCGGGTAGCTCTTTATCAATTTTATTTTCGGCCTTCAAATCGCGGAAGATGCGCTGGAGTACCCCCTGGGTGACAAGTTTCTCGATAATTCGAGGATCTTCACCATTTGTGCCGGGGATGTTCTGCACCTTACGATATCCGAGCAGTGTTTCCACCTGGGGATAGCAGCCGCTTTCGGAGGGCATGCTCTTGCGGTATTTGTACAACCCGGATTCCTGCTTCCATTGTTCCATGGAGTCGGGGGCAAAGCAGGTGCCGCCCTGTGTGGCAGCTTCGTACATCTGCTGGGCGGCTGCGGCAGACATGGAGGCTCGCCCCTTGCGGGCAATCATGGTGGGGGCAACGATGTTTTTGAGCTGCTCAAACTGTTCGTTGTTCCAGTCGCTCTTTTTGGGGAGGGTGTAGTTCTCTGCTTTGAGGGCAGCTTCGAATGCCTTTTTGGCTTCGCTCCACTTGGTGATGCCGCTTTCGATGGCGGCGAATAGGGAGGCCGATGCCTGCTCCGGCAATTTTACCTTGCCCAGGGGGATTTTGTTGATGGTGAGTTCGAATTTGCGAACGGAGAGGAAATCAACCAGTGCCCAGTGTCGGTAAGCCGTTTCGCCTGCAGAGCAGCATTCCGCCGGGGGCAATCCCAGCCAGTGGCAGTAGGGGCAGTTCTTGACCTTGCGCTTAAAAATCTGCTTTGCTTCATTCGGGGTTTTACGGTTGTAGAGGAAGATGGCTTTTTTCTTGTTGTTCGGGGTATCATTGGGGCAGAAAAGCGCGGCTGTAAAACCATTGGCATCATCAATGAGGTGACTGTGGCGGGTAATGATGGTTTCCAGATGGTCGCGGACATGAGCGCGCGGGTAGTTGAAGCCACGGGCTTTGCGTTCGTTGAGCTTTTTTGCGGCGTAGGCAGCCAGCATGGAAGAGATGCCTTCATTAGCGGCCTTTCTGTGGCGCTCTTCCACAAGTGTTTTCCACGCTTCCTGCTTCTTTTCATTTTCCTCCAGTGAATCAGTCAGCTGGAGAAGGTAGTTTCGCATTTCGGCATCGACAAATGCGGATTGCAGCCACTTGGTTGCCTCCTTGAGGTTCGGCTCTGCGCCCCAGGGATATTCCCCAGAGGTGTCATCATCCATAGCGAAGTAATCGTACCCGCGGCGAAGTACGCAGGAGCGGATGCAGATGGAAAGCGCCTCCCGTGAAGCAAGCTTGCCCGTGATAGCGCGGTAGCGAAGCTTGAAGGGGTCGCTGCGTGACATGATGTTATCATCTACCCAGGGTAGCCCATGCTTTTCGAAGAGGCGTTGCAGGCGGCGCATGCGGGTGCGGCGGTTCTTGCGGGCATGGCGCGCGGCGCGGAAGGCGCGGCGCTGGGCCAGAGCCTGGGCTTCCGGCAAATCTACAAGAAGTGTTTTACAGTAGAGTAGTTCCGTGCCTTTGCGCACAGCAATACCAATGCCTTCAATACCGATATCGATGCCCAGGGTTACAGTGTCTGGGGCATAGAAAGGGTGCTGGATCCAGTAATCAAGAGATGCCTGACGATAGGTCTGGAGTGGCGAATCAAATGGTGTGTTGGTAGTCATATGGGTGTGGTGGTTGCTCCGGTGGGAGCGGTCAGGTAATTGAGTCGGGTATCACAACGTGAGTGTCGTTTATTATACCGATGCGCGAGGCTGAGTCAATGAAATAGTTGTTAGCAGGGATGAGAAAATCTAACATTATTTTTATGCTTGCAACGAAGCGTTTTTGGTGGTAGATTGGAGTCACTTCAGAACCAGCACTCGTGAAAGCCTAAGCGTAGGAGAGCGCGTTTTCACGGTTATAGTGTGACTCCATACATACCCCCGCTGAACAGGCGGGGGTTAATTTTTGCCTGGGGAAAGAGCTTTCGGCTCAAAATGGGGTTGAAATCGGCTTATTTCGGGGTGGTTTTGAGCCGTAAATGCGGGAGGAGTGAGCCGAAAAGTGGGAAGGTCGCTGAGGCTTACAGTGCCGCGGGGAGGTGGCGGATGTATTCGGTGATGCCGTTGAGCACCATCTGCACGGCCAGGAGGATGAGCAGGGTGCCCATGAGGCGGGTGAGGGCGGTGGTGCCTTTCTCGCCCATGAGGTCAAGAAGCTTGCCGGATATGGCCAGGAAAAGGGCAGAGGCGATCCATGCCAGAATGATGGAAAGGAAGCCCTCGAGCTTCTGCGGCGCGGTGGTGCAGAGGGCGGCCTGCATCATGACCAGGGAGATGGCGGCCGGCCCCACGATGATGGGTACGGTGACGGGAACGATGAACAGCTCGGTCTGGCTGTAGTTCTGGTGCGGGCTTCGCCTGGTGGGGAATACCATGCCTACGGCAATGATGAAGAGCATGATGCCGCCGCTGAGGTTGAGCGAGCTGCTGCTGATGCCCATCCACCCCAGCAGCTCTTTACCCAGGAAGAAAAAGAAGAGCAGGAACAGGAGTACAAAGCAGAGTTCCCGCACCAGAACGCGGTTCCGGCGCGGTTCCGGTATCTGTTGCAGCAGGCTTTTGAGCACGGGCGCATTCCCCGGCGGGTCCATTACCAGAAAGAGGGTTCCTGCTGCGGCGATGATGTGGTTCCAGTCCATGGTGAGGCGGCTCAAGCATACCCTTTCTCCGGGCTCCTGTCAATCACCCTGTGCGTGTATACGCGAGTTGTGGGGCGGTGGCTGGTAAATTAATACGCGCGCGAGCGCGCACGCATAAAGACCTCAGGGTGAGGTGGGTGTGAAATTTCTCTG
The DNA here is from genome assembly GCA_017521145.1 of Akkermansia sp. Taxonomy (GTDB): domain Bacteria; phylum Verrucomicrobiota; class Verrucomicrobiia; order Verrucomicrobiales; family Akkermansiaceae; genus Akkermansia. The sequence goes on from JAFXDR010000144.1 coordinate 6,201, forward strand.
TCAGTATTTAAAAATAAATTTTCTGATGAGAGGGGAGAGAGGAGGGGAAACAGGGAGAATATTTTTCAAAAAATGTGTTGAAATTCAAAGAAAAGGCTTGATTTATGAGAAAATCGGAGTAAACTGTCCCGACCGCGGACTGTATAGAGATATACTGTCCACCGGCCTTTATCGGGTAATCCGGTGAAGTGATGCACCACGGACCTCAAGGGATGAGGGGGTGGAGAAACAAGCCGTAACACCTTGAAAACACAATAAATAATAAGTAACATGCCGACTATTAATCAGCTCGTCCGTAAGGGACGTACAGTACCGGAAGAGAAGTCGAAGTCTCGCGCTCTTCACAGCTGCCCGCAGCGCCGTGGCGTTTGCCTGCAGGTGATGACCCGCACGCCGAAGAAGCCGAACTCCGCTCTGCGTAAAGTTGCTAAGGTTCGCCTTACCAACGGTGAAGAAGTGATCGCCTACATTGGCGGTGAGGGCCACAACCTGCAGGAGCACTCCATCGTGCTTGTGCGTGGTGGTCGTGTGAAGGACCTTCCCGGTGTTCGTTATCATATCGTTCGTGGTGCTCTGGACTGCCTTGGCGTAGATAAGCGCCGCCGTGGCCGTTCGAAGTATGGTGCCAAGCGCCCGAAGGCCGGTGCCGCCGCCGCTCCCGCTAAGAAGCGCTAAGAATCAACACTGAACAAAGAAATTTAAGACTATGGCTCGTCGCAAACGCGTCTACAAGAAGATTGAACGTCGTGACTCCCGTTACGATTCCGTGCTCGTTGGCCGCCTGATTTGCAAGGTGATGCTGGACGGCAAGCGCTCCCTGGCTGAGCGTATCGTTTACAAGGCTATCGACCTTGCTAACGAGGGTACCGACACTGTGAGCCCGCTCGAGGTTCTGACCCGCGCCATTGAGAACGCCAAGCCCCGTGTGGAGGTGAAGAGCCGCCGCGTGGGTGGTGCTACTTACCAGGTTCCGTTGGAAGTGGCTCCCGATCGTTCCGAAGCTCTGGCTATGCGCTGGATCATCAACTACGCCCGCAACCGCAAGGGTATCCCCATGGCTAAGGCTCTGGC
>JAFXDR010000145.1 GCA_017521145.1 Akkermansia sp.
ATTGCCGGGGGCGGGGTGCTGCTGTTGCCGGGGGCGCTCATACCCAGACCGCCGGGAACAGGTGGGGGCGGTGCAGCCGGGGGGGCGGCCATTCTGAAGAACTGAGTGCCCCCGATTGTGGAGGGGCGGGGCGGCGGCAGTGGCGGGGCGGGTACGTTGGCCGGGCCTGCCTGGTTTTGCACGGTTTGAAATCCGGGAATGGGGGGCGGGGGAAGCTGGGCAGGCCGCGGGGGCACCATGGGTGGGGCTTCTGGTGCCGTCAGAGGAGCAGGGGCTGCAGATGCGCCTTCAGGGGAACTGGGTGGAAAATCAGGAATCATGGTGCGCTGCTATTCTACCTTGCAGGGGCTGCGGTTGCAAGCATAAAGGGCTTGCGTTGTTGCTTTATGCTTGCCAATGGTGGCAAAATAGGCTAATCTCTGGGCATGTTCGTAGATAATATCCGAATTTTTGCCAAGGCTGGAAAGGGCGGGAATGGTCTTGCTTCGTTCCGCCGCGAGAAGTTTGTGCCTCGAGGCGGTCCCGATGGTGGCGATGGTGGTGATGGTGGCAGTGTGATTCTGGAGGTGAGTACCGGAACGAATGATTTACGTAACTATTTTTATGACCCGAAGCTGATTGCCACGGATGGTATGCCCGGCATGCATGCCCGCAAGCATGGGCGCGATGGCCGCACGGTAATTGGCAAGGTGCCGCCTGGTACGATTGTGTACCGCAGCAATGCCGCCACCATGCAGGAGGCTACCTGGCTGGAGCGTGAAGGCGATGGTATTGAGCTGGAACAGATTGCGGACCTGACAGAGCCGGGTGAGCAGTTTGTGCTCTGCCAGGGTGGCAAGGGGGGGCGTGGCAACTGGCATTTCCGCACTGCCACGGACCAGGCTCCGCTGAAGTTTGAGTACGGCACGGAGGCAGAGAGCGGTGTGTTCTTTTTCGAGCTGCGCCGCATTGCCGATGCCGGCCTGGTGGGTTACCCGAATGCCGGTAAGAGCACGCTTCTGACTGCGATTTCCAACGCTACGCCCAAAGTGGCCAGCTATCCGTTCACCACGCTGCAGCCCATCGTAGGTGTGGTGGAGTTTGAGGACTACCAGCGCTGCGTGGTGGCTGATATTCCCGGCATTATTGAGGGGGCTTCGAATAACCGCGGTCTGGGGCATGAGTTCCTGCGCCATATCATGCGCTGCCACCTGCTGCTCTTTGTGGTGGATCTGACCGGGCTGGAGCACGACCCGGTGGAGGCTATCCAGACCCTGCGCAAGGAGGTGAAGCTCTATTCTGATGAGCTGGCGGCTCGTCCGTGGGTGATTATCGCCAATAAGATGGATGAACCCTGCGCTGTGGAGAATCTGGAGATTCTGCGCCAGCGTTTCCCGAAGGTGGAGATTATTCCGATTTCTGCCGCTATGGGTGATGGCATTCCCGCATTCAAGGAGCGGTTGCAACAGTTGCTCAAGGAGGGTTAACCGGTGCTGGTAGCTGTTCTTTCCGATATTCACGCTAACCTGGAAGCCCTGCAGGCTGTGCTGGACGATATGGAGTCCCACGGTGCAGAGGGAATTCTGGGGCTGGGGGATTATATCGGGTTCAACGGCAACCCTTCCGAGTGCCTTTCCCTGGTGCAACCGCGGCTGCTGGCGGCAGTGCAGGGGAATCATGAGGCTGCGCTGGTGGATCGCGCGGTGTTTGGTGTGCCCATGTATATGGAAATGATGGACCGCACACAGGAATTGCTGACTCCGGAGCAGATGCGCTGGCTGCGCCGCCTGCCGAACCATGTGGCCTGGCAGGATTGCATGCTGGGCCATGCCACGCCCGAGGCTCCCAAGCGCTGGGGACGCATTGCGAATGTGAACGAGGCGCGCAAGGTGTTCTCTTCGGTGAAGAACCGTATCTCCTTCTACGGCCACACCCACCGCGCTTCGATTTTCCGCCTGTACAAAGGCCAGGTGGAGAAGCTGGAAATCAACTACGATGCCCGCGGCGATTTCACGCTGCACATGCCTTCCTCCTGCCGCTTCCTGGTTAATCCCGGTTCGGTGGGGCAGCCGCGCGACCTCGACTGGCGCGCTGCCTATGCCCTCTTCTGCCCGGAAACCTCCACGCTGCATCTCCGCCGCGTGGCGTACGATGTGCAGGCCGCCGGTGATAAGATTGCCCGTACCGGGCTGCCCGCCTCCTTTGCCGAGGCTCTCAAAACCGGCGATACTCCCACGGGGGATTGACGATTTACGTAATTCCTACCAATTTACTGTTGACAAAAAAGTGGTGGAGGCGTAGCATTTCTTCGCCTACAAATATGGTAGGATAACAAAAATGAACACGACATTGCAATTCGAGACGCTCCAGCTGCATGCTGGACAGGAAGCCGCAGACCCTTCCACCGGGGCTCGCGCGGTACCGGTCTACGCCACCACATCGTATGTATTCCGCGACTGCAAACACGCGGCAGACCGTTTTGGCCTGCGTGATGCAGGGAACATTTACGGGCGGTTGACAAACCCGACGCAGGACGTGCTCGAACAGCGAATGTCGGCTCTGGAGGGAGGAGTGGCGGCTCTGGCCGTAGCCTCCGGTGCAGCGGCTATCACCTACACACTGCAGGCACTGGCGCAGAACGGCGGGCACATTGTGGCCCAGCGCACTATTTATGGCGGCAGCTATAATCTGCTGGAACATACGTTGCCGGCATACGGAATCCGCACCACATTTGTGGATGCACACCAGCTGGAAGAGGTGGAAGCGGCCATACGCC
>JAFXDR010000146.1 GCA_017521145.1 Akkermansia sp.
CATCTGCGGCGCCACGCAGGACAGGCAGAACGCTCTCTTTGCCCTGTTGGAACGCCCTCTGGATGCCATGTTCATCATCGGCGGGTACAATAGCTCGAACACCACCCACCTGGCCCATATTGCGGCCAAGAAGGTGCCCACCTTCTTCGTTTCCACGGCAGATTGCCTGCTGCGTCCGCAGCGCATTCGTTGCTTCGACCTGGAGCTGAAGAAAGAAGTGGTGCGCCCCCTGCCGCCGTGGTTCAAGCACCCGGAGCGGGAGCTGCAGATTGGCGTGACCGCCGGCGCATCCTGCCCTGCCAATGTGATTGAGGAGGTCATCTGCCGCATTGCCGAGCTCTGCGGCTGCGCTGAAATCTGATGCCGGAGCGGGGCTGCGATGCCCCGTGTTCCCGCTTGCTTCCTTCGCTTGGTTTATCAAGTAAGAATCAGCCCGCGTTCCAGTCGGAACGCGGGCTGTGTTTTAAATGTCTTTATGCAGAGCGGGGATTACTTCTCCGGGCTGAGCACGAGGTAGCCATCAGCAGTGGAGCGGCCCTTCTTGGTCTCGGGGAAGAGGCTCTTGCCGGCGGTCATGATGTATTTGTCGCCATCGGACTGCTCGTCTTCCTCCAGGTCGCGCTCCAGATCCTTCACGGAACCGTCGCAGGAGAGCATGAAGGCATGCCCGCGGAAGGAGGTGCCGTCGAACGCAAGCTGGTCACCGGAGTAGGGGGCGGCGTTCGGGTAGATACCGCAGATAGCCAGCGGGGCGTTGGACTTGCTCACGCCGTCCTTGATGGCCGGGTCTTCGCTGTTCTTGCGCATCACATAGGCCATGGCGTTTTCACCGCGGGAAAGAGCGGCGCCGTTGGCCAGCTTCTCGTCACCTTCCTGGGCCACAACAAGACCGTTGCAGCTCACCTTGGCGAAGAAGGGCTTTTCAGATACGTTGGAGGGGGAGTAGTAAACCTGGCGGAAGTAGGCGTTGGCGTTGTCGCCGGTCAGGGCGCCGAAGTTCAGGTCCGGCTTCTCTTCCTGCAGACGCTCAGCGGTGCTGTCGCAGGGGTAGCTGCCCTGGTCGGTCTTGAATCCCTGCAGCACTGTGTGCAGTGACTTCAGGTTAGAACTGGCCTTCTGGCGGTCACCGTCGTTCATGTGGTCGATGATGGGGCCGTAACCGATTGAGGCAAGGGCTGCCAGAATGGCAATCACCACCATAAGCTCGATAAGGGTGAAACCTTTCTTCTTATTGAGTGCAGATACTTTCATGGTAATAGATGGATTTATCGGACGCTTTAGTTATACCACGCTGCTCACCTGCTGGCAAGCTGCAATTTCGTTTTGCTTCAAAAAAACAACGCGTGTCCCAAAGATTTTGTAAGCAATAGTAATATCAGCCACATTTTGGAAGAATACCCCCCTCTGCTCGATAAATCAGAATTTGGCGAGCCGCAGGCGAGCGGAATTCTGAGCCCCGCCTACTGGCGGGGCGGTAAGTTCAATAGCCCAGGGCGTAAGCCCTGGGGTAAAGTGAAAATAGTAACCGAACCCCGAGCGGAGCGAGTGGGTGGCAGACGTGGATGCGCGTTGATATTCAAATAATCAATGCTTAACATAAACAGAACGCTCATGCGAATCTGCCACCCCGCCAGCTGGCGGGGTTCCGGCCTATTTTTTCGTCAAACCCAGGGCTCACGCCCTGGGCTATGGAAAGTGTCGCCCTGACGGGCTCAAAATTCCTCGGGCTTTCAGCCCGACAAATTCCCATTTATCAAGCGGAGAGGGGGCCTCTTCCAAAATGTTGCAGATATTTCTATTGCATACAAAATCTTGGAGATACGTGCGGAATCAGCCCCCGGCTCAGCCTCAATCCAGGTCGTTGATGGCGTCGATCAGCTCGCGGAGACGGGCCTGCCTCGGCGTAGCCATCGTTATCGAAGCATAAAGCGCAGACTGTAACCTGACTAATCCAGGTCGTTGATAGCGTCGATCAGCTCGCGGAGACGGGCGTAGTTCCCCCGCTTGAAGGTGAACTTGATGCGGCTGAGGTAGCCGAGGCGCTCATCGGGGTCGGTATGGTCGACCTCCAGCTGCACCATATCCTTCAGGGGCATGATGTCCCCGAAATCCTCGCGCAACCAGGGGAGCGATGCCTCCGCCATGGGATGCGAGAGACGGATGGAAAGCGTGTCGCCATCGAAATAATAGGAGTGGTAGCGGCTGTAGAAATGCGAAATGTGGTGGTAGGCGTCCTCCGCATCCTTGGAGACATAGAGCAGCTTCATATCCTCCGGGGAGATAAGGCCGGCCTCCAGCAGCTCCTTCTCGATGAAGTGAATCCAGCGGTGCCAGAAGGATTCCCCCGGCGGATCCATGAGCACCACGGGGAAAACGGTACACTTGCCGGTCTGGATGAGGGTGATAGCCTCGAATATTTCATCCATGGTGCCGAAGCCGCCGGGGAACGCGACCAGGGCATCGCTCTCCTTCAGGAAGTTGAGCTTGCGGGTGAAGAAGTAGTAGAAATTCATCATCTTGTCGCTGCCGGCCATGATGGGGTTCGGGTGCTGCTCGAACGGCAAGGTGATATTCAGGCCGAAGGAGTGAGCCTCCGTGGCGCCCTCGTTGCAGGCCTGCATGAGCCCCGGCCCGCCTCCGGTGATAACCATGTAGCCCTGGCTGGCCACCAGGTCACAGAAGCTGCGCGCCTGGATATAGCTGGGGTCAGTCTCCTTGATGCGGGCAGAGCCGAAACACGCAATCTTGCGGCGGTTCTGGTAGGGCTCGAACATCTTGTCAGCCTTGAACATTTCATCAATCGCGCGGTTCATGATTTCCAGCGAATGCTCGCCCAGCGAACTGGCCGCCGCGTTCATGACCGTGGAAAGCATCTGCAGCACCGTATCCGGCGAATGTTCGCCGCAGAAGCGGCGGGAAAGGTCGTACAGATTCGCATCCAGCACCGGGTTGCCGGTACTGGCGGGTATGGAGAAAGAGGCATGTGTTTCCGCCCGGCTGTTGATATCACGCGCTGCTAAGAATTCAGGTCTGCTCATACTCCATAATATGCGCCTGTGCGCTGGAAAAGTCAATAAAAATGCGGCTTTCAGCCTGCAAAATGCACACGCGCGTCCCAAAGATTTTGCAGGCAATGGAAATATCAGCCACATTTTGGGAAAAGCCCACACCTGCTCGACAAATCGGAATTTGGCGGGGAACTCTGTCGGAGCACGGGACTTCAGTCCCGATTGGAAGCACCGTTATTTCGGGACTGAAGTCCCGTGCCCCGACAACGACAAACATCAATTTGTTGAGTTTTTAGAGCTTCCCGATTCTGAATTCGTAATTCAAAAAGCTTGCATATGCGTATGCGGGTGATTATAATGCCGGGAGCATGAAGAAGTTGCGCTCTCTCCTCTATGATGTGTTTGTGGTCATCGGCATAAGCCTTCTGGTGTCGAAGCTCGTTTCCCGCGTATTCGGGCTGAAAGAGGTGCTGATGGCCGACACCAGGCTGCTTATCGGCTATGAGCTGGCCATTGTGTTGGTGGTATCACTGGGGGTATGCTGGGCAAAATCCCCCGCCCGCAGCAGCAAGGCACCGCAGGAGAGTACCATCACTGAATTGCGCAGCAAGCTGGGCCAGGCAGCAGTTGTTCTGCGGAGCCGCCCGGCCAGCGGCCCGATAGAGGGGCATGTGAGCTGCCTGGGGCGCGTGACCTGGCAGCTGCCCGGAGAGAAACGCCCGGTGGATGCCGAGGGCAAACCGCTGGACCCGCTGGCCACCCTTTTCGTGCCGGATTTGCCGGGGGTGCCCGAAGCGCTCCGCAAGGTGGCCCTCATCACCATTTTTGCCCCGGAGGACGCCTGGGCCTCAGCCCCGGACGAAGAGCCACAGCTGGGCTGCGTCATCCGCACCTATGCGGAGCTGGAGGGCCTGGTTCCCTGCAACTACGTGTCAGAATCGCTGCAAACCTGCATCCTCACCCCGGAGGCCGTGGAGAACGATATGCCCAAGTGGCCGGATTGCGGCGGGAGCGATGAAATGTGGGACACCATCCGCCGGCTGGAGAAGAAGCACAAGCTGGATTACCACGAGAACATCTGCAATGCGGTATATGAAAACATCCGCAAGGAAGATTTCCCCGCCAGTTTCAGTTCGCCCGCCGGGCGCCACGCCGTTTTCGAGACGCACAAAATCGGCGGGCACCCCACCTATGCCCAGGGGTCCCCCGAAATGCCGGAGGATTATCCCTTCGTCATGCAGCTCAACTACGACTCCGATGCCGGACTGGAGATTGGCGACTGCGGTAGTTACTACTTCTACTACAACGCCGAAGAAAACGCCTGGCGCGTGTACTCCGACTGCTACTAAAACACCTGCCCGATGCCCCGCCGCCGGAAAATCCTCGTTTGCCTGGCATGCTGCCTACTCACACTCCTGCTGGAGGGGTGCATCAGCCTGTACACCGGGCGCGCCACTATCGTGGACACCGGCGGAGCCCTTGCCGGCATTGGCCAGCAGCGCCCCCACCTGCGCCCCGATAACCTGGAGCAGCCGCAGGGCGAACCACGCGGCAAGCAGTGGCACTACCGGATATGGAAAAGGGGAGACCGCTACCTCGTGCAGCTGCCCGTGTGCTACGCCCCCTCGCGCAACTCCGTGCTGGTGCACTTTGCCGGGAAATACACCTGGAAAAAGAAATCGCTGGACGGCCAGTACCCAAACCACCGCTACAGCGATGCCGAGCTGGCCCGATACCCCGTGGAGCTCTTTTATGCCGAACTGACAGAAGCCCAGTACCAAAGGCTCCATGGTCCGGCAGACAGGCGCATGAAGATTTCACGCAGCGAGGTGCGCTACCTGCACACCCCCATCTTCTCTGCTTCTGAAATCGACCTGGCAGCTGCCGAACCCATGCCGGATACCTACGGCCCGGCAGACAAGATGATGCGGCTTTTCCGGGACAACCGCGAGAAGCTCCCCTCCCGCCGCGCCTGGTACAACTACCCCCTCATGCCGCTCAGCTGGGTAGCTGAGGTGGCAGATATTCCGCTCTCCATCGCAGCCACCCCCATCGGCTGGCTGGTGGATGCCATCTACGAACCCCTGAATAACTGAATTATGGTATACCGCATCGCCCAGACCGGCAGCAACACCGCGCTCAAGGCCTCACTCATCTACTTCTTCACCCGCTGGTGCCTCTATGCGCTCATCTGCTACACCTGCTTCGGATTCCTGGATATGACCTCGTCCTACACGCCGTGGCTCATGCTCAGCATGGCCCTGCCGGCCGCCTTGGTCGCCGCGCTGCAATATCGCCATTTCCGGAAAAACACCAGCTCCTGCAGCCATACCTTCTACACCCTCACAGAAGGCGGCGTGATGCTTGAGACCGACAATAAGAGCATAGCCCTCTACATTCCCTGGTCTGAGGTATCAGCCGCCCACCGGGTGCTGCACCACACCGTGCACCTGCAGCTCACCAACGGCAAAAGCCTCAACTGCCTGCTGGAGGGGCTGCCGGAACCCCGCATAGCCGAGTTTGCCGGGTTCGCCGCCAGTCATGCCGGCACTACCCCGCCCCGCCGGGTCCTCACCCCGCCCCCTGCCGCACTGCTGGGAACCGCTCCCCTCCGCTTCAGCGCCACCCCGGAGCAGTGCCGGGAACTGGTGGATACCCGGGCGCTGACAACCGGCCGTGCCTTCGTGTGGACCTGGCTGTACCCCGGTCTCCTGCTGCTCTGGGGGGTGCTGTTCCTCGTTTTCGCCCAGAAGGCCAGCTACCTCGTTCTGGCCATCATTGCCTGCTTCATCTGGAAATATGCCGCCAAACTCCTGCGCCCCGGCGGCCCCGACAAGCAATTCAGCTACATGCGCCCTGCCCGCTTCCATATCGCGGGGAACCAGTGGCTCTGCACCACGGAAGGCAGTGACTCCTGGGTGCTGAACCGCCAGCTCTCCCCCCTCGCCCAATACCACTTGCCGCACGGCACCTGCGTGACCTATGCGGATGGTTCCTTCATGATCGACCCCGGCCAGGAGCTGCCGGCCTCCCTGCAAGCCCCTTGCCGGCAAGTGCCCGGAGTCCTGCCCCGCAAGCTCATCGGGCTTCTGCTCGGCGCCCTCCTCCTCGGTGCCGCCTACTGCTTCACACTGAGCAACACCTGGCGCCTGCACCGCCTGCTCAACCAGGAAACCCCGGATATCCCCACCGCGCTGAGCCTGGCACGCCTGCCCGATTCCACACAAGTGACCAGCGTAACAGCCATGGCGGCAGATGGCGCCAACATCCTGCTCCACCGCAAACCCGACCCCGCCCGCTACTCCGCCGCCGTCCTCTATTTCGAGCTCGCCAACGGTGATGGCATCTACGCCGGCTTCAACCAATACGGCAAACTCATCA
>JAFXDR010000147.1 GCA_017521145.1 Akkermansia sp.
AAGCCGAAACCCGCGCCCTGCGTCTGGAGCACAGCAAGTACTTCATCTTCGGCGGCGAGGAAAGCTACGGCTACCTGGCTCAGGATTTCGTGCGCGATAAGGATGCCAATGCCGCCGCCCTCTGCCTGGCTGAAATGAACGCCTACCTGGCCTCCCGGGGCATCGGCCTGCTGGAATGCCTCAACAACATCTATGCCGAGCTGGGCTACTACAAGGAACTGGGTAAGAGCCTCGTGATGGAAGGTGCCGATGGTGCCGCCAAGATTGCCGCCCTCACCAAGAGCTACATCGACACCCCGCCCACCGAAATGGACGGCACCGCCGTGGCCGGACTGCGCGATTTCTCCGCCGGCACCATGGTCGATGCCGAAGGCGACCCCATCCCGGCCGAAAAGATGCTTTTCATTGACCTGGTGGATGGCCGCAGCTTCGCGGTGCGTCCCAGCGGCACAGAACCCAAGATCAAGTACTACCTCTTTGCCCACAGCGCCCCCGGTGCTGAGCTGACCGCCGCCAGGGAGGCGGTGGAAGCCAGCATCAATTCCCTCTGGGCCGCCGTGGAAGCCGATGCCCGAGCCCGCATGGCCTGATAAGGAAAACTCTTCCAACTCATTTTCCAGCCCCGCAGCTCCCCGCTGCGGGGCTTCTCTTATCGCAGTTCTTTATTGCGGCAATCGACGCTCTATCAGCATGGGATTTTCATAATAAAGCTCATCTATCGAGCTTCATTATCTGGCTTACCGCATAAAGTGGCAAGTTGATTAATTTGCAACTAGCCCCTTCTGCATCAATCGGCATATCCTGCACGCACCATGAAGCCATGGAGGCCCGGATAGCCGAAGAGCAACGGAATTTCTTACAGAACGCCTTAAGGCTCTTGGCTTGCAAGTTCGTTTCAGCCTTGACTTCAAGAGGGACCATATCAAGCCCCATCTGGACCAGAAAGTCTATTTCACTCTGTGAATTTGGAGTTGCCCAGTAGTATGGTGTTACAGCGCAGCATGCCCTCATTTCCTGCTGAACATATTGTTCCGCCAGAGCCCCCTTGAATTCGGTGAAAATGCGGTTTCCATCCAGCACGGCACTTACAGGTAAGTTTGATTTTGCACCGAGCAGACCTACATCGAGGAAGAATAACTTAAAGGCTGATTCCCTATAAGCATCTGCCGGAAAAGCCGGCTTGGATATGCGCACAACCTTGTGAATCAATCCTGCATCCATAAGCCATTGGATGGCGACTTCCACATCTCGCATCCGGAAATTCGGCTGAACATCCTTGCACTTGAATTTCTTGTTCTCCCGGGCCAGTTGTTCAGGGATTGAATTCCATAGCAAGGAGATGTAAGGAGTCTGTTCAGGTGGGGCATGCTTGCTGAAATCCCGCTGATAGCCCAGCAGAATATTCTGTTGAATAGCGCGAACCTGGAAAAAATCCCGTGTATCGAGATAGGTACTCACGGCTTCCGGCATACCGCCGATAACGTAGTAGAGTTTCAGAAGTTCCGCGTATCTGGTAGAGAAATCGGTAATGAGCTGCCAGTTCTGTTTTTCCAGAGCTTCCACATAGAGTTCATGCCCGGTCGCTTTCAGAAACTCGCAGAAGCTCATGGGGTACAGATGGATGATATCTACCTTGCCCACCGGGAATCCTGTACCACGGTGTTCATACAGCCCCAGCAGGGAGCCAGCGGCAATAATATGGTATTGCCGTGCCTCTTCGCAGAAATACTTGAGGGATGTAAGCGCACGGGGACACTCCTGAATTTCATCGAGTATGATAAGCGTATCTTTCGGAGTTAACTTGAATCCTGCATCCAACTGTATGGCTTCCAGCAAACGCGGTATGTTGTAGTCCTGTTCAAAACTGGCGCGCAGACGATCGTTTAAATCAAAGCGGATGTAAGCTACTTTTTTAAACTGACGTCTGCCGAATTCCTGCATGAGCCATGTTTTTCCCACCTGGCGAGCACCCAGGAGAAGCAATGGCTTGCGCCGTGGATTTTTTTTCCAGAAAATCAGCTGTTCTATGGCGTCTCGTTGCATACACTCTTTTACCCAACGCGAATTATAGCACACAAACATTGATAATCAAGAGCAATTCACATTTTCTTGATGACTTTTGGTAGTTTCATCCACATTTTCTTGAGGTCTTTTTATCATTTCCCACACATTTTCTTGAGGACTTTATAAATTCGGGTCCTTCAATCTCCACATCAATAACTTGATCTTTGCCGGGACGAGTGGTTTCGCAGCTTTCGCTGCTTCACCACATCGCTATTGGTAATCGCCCGCCCGCAGAGCGGGAAATGTAATCAATAGCGAGGTTAGCAAAAATCGCTCTTGCTTTCTGACACAAAAGCGTCTAAGCTGAGACGAGAAATATTCAATCATCCATCGAATATCACCGGCCTGTAATAGAATACGCTCAACGCAGCTATGCCTTCAGAGTCCGAAATCCCTCGTAATCTTCCCGGAAACCATATGAGTTACCCCATACATGTTGCATTAAGCGCAAACAAATCGTACACCATACCGCTTGCACTTTGTCTGTACTCAATGCGCCAATCAGCCGCACCCGGGACAGTGTACCATTTTCACATACTTGATAGTGGAATTGACAGAACGCTCATCGAACGGGGAAATTTCGAACACGTGTCATGGTACAATGTAGAGAACGACCTTGCGAATCTCCCGTCTACCCTGCGTTACCCGGCTTCCATCTATCACCGTTATCTTTTGCCAAAACTCCTGCCGGACACCATTGACCGAGTGCTGTACCTGGATTGTGACACTTATGTACAACGCGATTTATCGGAACTCTACAACATGAATCTGGAAAACAATCCACTTGCCGCGCCTCCGTGGCTGGTAATGGGAACCAACAGGCCTCAGTATGAAAGCTACCTGAAGAGTTTCCCTGAAAGATTCAATCTCAGCGATGACTCACTCCCCTACTTTTTCTCATCCCAGCTTCTTATGGATTTGAAAGAGCTCCGAGCCATAGATGCCACAGAAAAACTCATCGCTATGACTCACCGCTACGCAAAAAAACTCATATACCCGGACCAGGATGTCATCAACGCCTTCTTCCGCAACAAAATTACACCCATCGGGCAGCAATACAACGTCATCCCCGCGTTCGCAACAGAAAAAGAACTGGAAAACCCGGAAATCAGCCAGGCTTATACCTCCCCGTCTATTATTCATTTTGCCTCTATGAAGCCGAATATTCTCACAGGACCTCGCAATTCATATGAGGATACCTTCTTCCGCTTCTGGCGCACATCTCCATGGAAAAATCACATTCCCTACCCCTTGATTTCTCTTGTCCAGTTTCCCAAAGCAGCCGCAAAGCTGCTCAATGCACTCATTAGAATGCTACTCCCCTATCCCTGCATGTTGAAAACGCTGGGGGCTATCCTCAACAGTGTGCGTAAAATTATCAGATAAACAAGCAGTGAAAGCTCTTTCCACCATCCAGCGCTTAATCTTTATACTCTAATGTCGCGTAGAAAAACCCACGTATTGCCTCCATCAGGCTTCAAAAAAAGCGTGACATTTAAGCTGCAGGCGGTATAATGTCCGCGACAAGAATACTCCCGAATTATGAAATACCAGGGACTTTATACTGCGATTGTTACTCCTTTCAAAGACGGACATGTGGATTATGAGGCATTCAAGGCTTTGATTGAAGCCCAGATTGCCGGCGGTGTGGATGGCATTGTACCCATGGGCACCACGGGTGAATCCCCCACCGTAAGCACAGAAGAACACCTCGACATCATCCGCGTGTGCATCGAGACTGTGGCCGGCCGCTGCCAGGTGATTGCCGGCACCGGTGCCAACTGCACGGTGGAAGCCATCGAAATGACCAAAGCCGCTGCCGCCATGGGGGCAGATGGCACGCTGCAGGTCTGCCCGTACTACAACAAGCCCAACCAGGAGGGCGTGTACCAGCACTTCAAGGCCATTGCCGAAGCCACCGACCTGCCCATCATCCTTTACAGCATCCCCGGTCGCAGCGGCATTGAAATTGCCGTGGATACCGTGGTCCGCCTGGCTGCAGACTGCCCCACCATCGTGGCTATCAAGGAAGCCGGTGGCAGCGTGGAGCGCGTGAACCAGCTGGTGCAGGCCCTGCCTGCTGATTTTGCCGTGCTGAGCGGCGACGATGGTCTGACAGTGCCCTTCATTTCCTGCGGTGCTGTGGGTCTGGTATCCGTGACCTCCAACGTGGCCCCGGCAGAAATGAAAGCCCTGGTGGATGCCGCCCTGAGCGGCGATGGCAGGAAAGCTCTCGAATTGCAGAAGAAATACTACCCGCTCATGAAGGGCCTCATGTCTCTGGATGTGAACCCGGTGCCGGTGAAGGCCGCCCTGGCTCTGCGCGGCGATATCGGCTGGGATATCCGCCTGCCCCTGGTACCGCTGGCAGCTGAGAAGCACGGTAAGCTGGCCGACCTGCTCAAGAGCTTTAACCTGATGTAAGACCTGCCATGATAAAGATTCTTGTAACCGGCATTTCCGGCCGCATGGGCCAGACTGTCAAGCAGGCCGTGGAGCTGAATGAAGGCACGGAACTGGCCTCCACGCACGATGTGGGGCAGGATATTGCCGCTGCCATGAGTGCAGCGGATTGCGCCATCGATTTCTCCTTCCACGGTTTCACCCCGGAGCTGCTGGCCACCGCCGTGGCGCAGGGCAAGCCGCTGGTCATCGGCACCACCGGCCACACCGATGAGGAACGCGCCGCCATTACTGAGGCCGCGAAACAGATTCCCATCGTCTTTGCCTCGAACTACTCCGTGGGCGTGAACACCCTGTTCTGGCTCACCCGCAAGGCTACTCAGATTCTCAAGGATTACGATATTGAAATCATTGAGATGCACCACCACCACAAGCTCGATGCCCCCAGCGGCACCGCCCGTACCCTGGCCGAAGTAGTCTGCGAGGAAACCGGCATGGATTACAACAAGGATGTGATGCATGGCCGCGAGGGGCTGGTGGGCGCCCGCCCGCAGCGCCAGATTGGCATGCACTCCATGCGCGGTGGCGATGTGGTGGGTGACCACACCGTGATGTATGCCACCGATGGCGAACGGGTGGAGCTTACCCACAAGGCTTCCAGCCGCATGACCTTTGCCGGTGGTGCCGTGCGCGCCGCGCTCTGGCTGGCCGATAAGCCCGCCGGACTCTACAACATGCAGGATGTGCTGGGCTTCAACGCCTGATTGTTCCCATGGCTGCACCCGCAACCATGCGCCGCTGTGTACTGGCCCTGGGTTCCAACCTGGGGGACAGGCTCGCTGCGCTCGAATCTGCCTGCGACTACCTGGCCGATGTCTTTGGCGGGCTGCGGCTCTCGCAGGTATATGAGACCGAACCCGTGGGCTGCCCGGCGGGCTCCCCGAGCTATCTGAATGCCTGCGTGGAGGTGGAGACTGATATGCCCGCCGAAGAGATACTGGCGCTCTGCCTGCGCATTGAGCAGGCACTGGGTCGTACCCGCAGCGGCGTATACGGCGAATCCCGCACCTGCGATATTGACCTCATCTGCTGCGGCAGCGAAACCGCCGCTTCACCGCAGCTCACCCTGCCCCACCCCCGCGCCCACGAGCGCGAGTTTGTGCTGCGCCCGCTCTGCGATATTGACCCGCAGCTGGTGCTGCCCGGTCAGTCACGCACAGTGGCAGAGCTCCTGACCACCCTGCCTGCAGGCCCCGCTGTCACGGCATTCCCCCTCTGATTCCTTTTTCCTACCCCGACATGACCACATCTGAAAAGATTGCCGCCATTCAGGCCAAGATGGGCAAGGCGCCCATCTCCCAGCTCACAGCCTACGATTACCCCACTGCCCGCCTGCAGGATGAAGCGGGTATTGATATGATTCTGGTGGGTGATTCCCTGGGCATGACCATGCTGGGTTACCCGGATACCACACACGTGACCCTGGCGCACATGCTGCACCACGGCGAATGTGTGGCTCGCGCCGTAAAAAATGCCCTCGTGGTGCTGGATATGCCCATCCACACCTTCGACACCCCCGAACAGGCCGTGGAGAATGCCCGCAAGCTCATGGAAACCGGGGTGGATTCCGTGAAGCTCGAAGGCGGCGTGAGCAAGGAAGCCGAAATCCGCGCCATTGTGCAGGCGGGCATACCCGTGCAGGCGCACATCGGCCTGCTACCACAGAAAGTCAAGGAAGAAGGCGGCTACAAGATGAAGGGCAAGACCGATGCCGAGGCCGCCGCCCTCATGGCTGATTTGCAGGCCGTGACCCGCGCCGGGGCTTTCTCCGTGGTCATCGAATGCACGCGCCACAGCGTGGCCGCCGCCCTCACCGCTGCCAGCAGCATCCCGACCATCGGTATCGGCAGCGGCCACGGCACCTGCCACGGCGAAGTCAACGTCTTCCACGACCTGGTGGGCGGCTTCCCCTGGTTCATCCCCAGCTTCGTGACCCCCAAGGCCAATATCGGTGCGGAAATCACCCGTGCTGTTACCGAGTGGATGGGTGAACTGCGGGTGCCGGAGTAATCATTCAACCCGGCAGATTACCTGCATGTACCGCGCGCTGCTCAAACCAGCGCGCTTTCTGTTCGCTCACCGGGAGCATCAGCCGGCCTAAAAAACCGCTGCGGCAGGCTTCTGCCAGCGCGGCACAGGCTGCCGGATTACCGCTCAACGCAAGGCGGTGCAAGCGCAGAGCCCGGGCATAATCTGTGGCAAAAACCGCCATGGGTACCTGCGGGTTATGCTGCTGCAACCAGGCAAGAAGCAACACACACGCCAGCTCCTCATCCTCTGCCTGAACTGCGGCCTGCCAGGCATCCTGGTCAGCAGGGGTGGCTGGTCTTTCATCCTTCACCTCCTGCCAGATGCGCGCCATCTCGGCAAAATCCAGCGTGACAGGCTCGCTGGCATCCGGCAGAGCCCCCTGCGCCACAGCAGCGCCACATATCAGAATCAGTCCAGCGCGAATCATTTAGCCGAGCGGCGGGCAAAGTGGTGCGTGATAACCGTCCAGAGCTCCTGCATGCCCTCGGACTCAAAATAGGGTTCCTTCATCATTTCCCACATGATGGCGCTCACCTTGTTCTGCGCGGCAGCCAGAGCCTCCAGCTGGGGGTCTGTGCCATTCAGCAGCGGACGCAGGTAGGAGAACCTGCGCATCAGCTTCTTCTTCACTTCCTTGGCGCTCTTGGCATCATTCACCGTCTTGAGCAGGGTCTCAGCCTCGGCAAGCGCCTTGAGCTCATTGGCAAAGCCTTTATCCTCAATTGCAGGTTCACCGGAAGCAGAAGTTCCCTCTTCTTCATCCTTGGCAGAAACGGGAGCAGGAGCCATCAACCCAAGGCCCATGGTAACAGTCAGAAGCAGCAGGAAACGGCGCATAGCAAAAGTAGTCATGTTCAGGGGAAGAATAGCACACAGTCTGCCAGCTGTCAAACGGTAAGGAGGCCACGAGTCTCTTTTTCTGCATCAATGACAAAACGGTGACTTGTTCCCGGCACTTCCGGCGTAGATAATCACAGGGAAATGCCCGCTGACTCCAACAACCGTCTGCTTGCCCTGCTGCGCTGGGAACCAGGCATCCCCCTGGTTGTCCTGAGCTGGGTACTGGCGTGCGCCGCATTCGAGGCAATCAGCGTCATCAGCCTCCCCATTCTGGCATTACCTGTTCTGAGCGCATGGGTGTGCGCCATGCACAGGCGGCTGAACCGCGAGCGGGATAATGACAGGAACTACGAATTGTGGGCCTACCTGCTGCTGCTGACCGCAACGGGAGCCATCATCTGGATTGCCTGCTGCCAGGTGGGGCAGGCCCAGCTGGATTTCTACTTCCTCCCCATCATTTTATTTGCCGTATCACGGCTCTGCCGGGGAGCACTCCTGAGCCACCTGGGAAACGTGCTGCAATCCTTTGCCCTGGCCATGATCTGCGCAGCACCGTCATTTCAGCTCAGTTTCACCCAATTTCCCCTCCACCTGTTTTTCTGTGTCCCGGTCTGGAATCTCGGTCTGTTTTTCTACATTGCCGCATGGGAGCGCAGCAAGATACGCAGCGGCGCCGCCAGCCAGGCAGCCCCTGTCATCTGCACGGTGATGATACTCATCAGCTCACTCTACTGCAGCCAGGTTCCGCTTCCCTTTGAAAGCGCGTTCTACACCACCCTTGCCATAAGCTGCGCCTGCCTGCTGGTAGCCGCCGCGCTTTACAAGCGCCTCAGCCAGCCGGCAGCCCTGCTGCTCAACTGGCTTGCAATCAGTCTCCCGGCAATGGTGGGCGTTCTGCTCTATATGCCATCATGCTGGTATTAGGGACGCTCTGGTGCCTGCGCCAGAGCCATGCGGCACTGCGTGCCGCTTTAACCCAGTACAGCAGCCAGGTTCTCTGCCACAGTGCGGAATGCGGCAGAAACCGGGTTGGCCTCCGGTGCTTCCAGCGCCACGGGGGAACCTTCATCGCCACAGGCGCGGGTCCTGGTATCGAGCGGCAGCTTGCCCAGCAGAGGCACGCCCAGCCTGGCAGCCTCGCGCTCGCCGCCGCCCTCGCCAAAGATATGGTACACCTTGTTATCGCTGGGGCAGTGGAAGTAGCTCATGTTCTCAATGATGCCCAGAATCGGCGTGTTCACGCGCTGGAACAGCCCGACCGCCTTGCGGGCATCGATGAGTGCCACCTCCTGCGGAGTGGTCACAATCACCGCACCGGCCAGTGTGACCGTCTGCACAATGGTGAGCTGGATATCGCCCGTGCCGGGAGGCATGTCCAGAATCAGGAAATCGAGCCCGCCCCACTCCACATCGCGCAGGAACTGCTGCACATAACGCGTAGCCAGCGGGCCACGCACCGCCAGCGGGGTATCGCCATCCACCAGCAGAGCCATGGAAAGCAGCTTCACGCCGTGAGCCTCCACCGGCAGGAATTGCTCCTTATCACTGCAGCCGGGGCGTTCGGTGGTACCGAACATAAGCGCCATGGACGGGCCGTAAAGGTCAAGGTCTAAGAGACCCACCTTGTAGCCGAGTTTCGACAATGCCACCGCCAGGTTGGCTGAAACTGTGCTCTTGCCCACGCCGCCCTTGCCGGAAGCCACCGCAATCACATGCTTCACCCCAGGCACACTGGATTTCCAGTCATCCGGGTTATCGCCCGGCTCGGCCTCAGTCTTTTTCTGCACCGGAGCGCGGTGTTCCATCTGCACATCGTGTGAAGTCACACCCGGCAGCTCCTGCAGCACGCTTATCACACGCTCATAAATATAGCGGGGCACATCCGAATTCTTGCTTTCCACGCGCAGGCTCACCTCCACGCGACCCTCCGGGGTCACCAGGATATTCTTCACCAGGCCAAACGCCACAATATCGCGGCTGAATCCGGGGTATTTCACCGTGGTCAGTGCGGCACGCACCAGCTCCGGGGTCAAGGTCGATTCACTCATGCGGGCATTCTAGCACCGCCAGCCCCGGGAAGCAAGCCCAACATGCGTCTTTCCCCGGAGCATCAGATTCCCTGCCCCGCGAGAGGCGGCATAAGCGCTGCCATATCCTCCGGCAAGGGGCTTTCCACCTCAATTTCCTGCCCGCGCCAGGGAAAAGCCAGCCGGCAGGCATGCAAGGCATGGCGAGGCAGCGTAAGCCGCCGTTGCAAATCTGCCGTCCAGCCAGTGGTAATGAAATCCAGATAGCAGGATTCATCCCCCCCGTAAATCTTATCGCCCACCAGCGGGAAACCCATGTAGGCCGCATGCACACGGATCTGGTGCATACGCCCGGTGTGCGGGCGGCACAGCAGCAGTGCCTTATCGCCACAGCGCCGGAGCACCTCGAACTCCGTGCGGCAGTCCTTACCCGCCGGGTGGCAGCACTGGCGCACGTGGATGCGCGTTTCTGCCACTGTCTCCATGCGCAGAATCGGCTCTGCGCAGCAGGCGGCATTCCAGAGCGGGCAGCCCTGCACCACCGCCAGGTATTCCTTGTGCAGCAGTCGCGCCTGCATCGCCTTGCCCAGCTCGCGTGCTGCCTCGGCCGTCTTGGCCACCAGGGTGATGCCGCTCGTCTCGCGATCCAGGCGGTTGATGAGCGAAACCTGCCCGCCCGTAGCCACCTCGTAGGAAAGCAGCTCGTGCAGCCCGTGCCAGAGTGTCGGTTCATTCTTCTCGCCCGTGGGGTGGGTGAGAAGCGGTGCCGCCTTATCCACCACCAGCACGCCATCGTCCTCGTACAAAACGCGGAACTCCGGCACCACAGCTATGGGCATATCATAGCTCATCAGGAAAAGACAGCTGGGTCGATTTCCACCCATTCACCCGGTTCCAGATTCAAATCAGCCAGTTTCAGCGGACCGATTTCGATACGCTCGAGCGTGAGCACCGGAGCCCCCACCGCCGCCAGCATGCGGCGCACCTGGTGGTAACGCCCCTCGTGCAGAGTCAGCCGCCCGGAACATTCACCGGTAAGCACCAGCTCCGCTGGCAGACAGGGTGTGCGCTCCCCCTGCAGCATGAATTCACCACTGGCAAACTGTGCCACAGCCTCTGCCGGCACCGGGGATTCCGTGGTGAAGGCGTACACCTTGGGCACATGGCGTTTCGGGCTGGTCTGAGCATGTTCAAAAGCACCATCATCCGTAAGCAGCAGCAACCCGCTGGTTTCCTTATCCAGACGCCCCACGGTATTCACCGCCGGATTCCGCCGCAACCACTGCGCCGGCAGCAGATCATAGACCAGTTCTCCCTCCTCCTTATGGCTGCAGGTGCAGCCCAGAGGCTTGTGAAACGCCACGTACAGCCCGGCAGGAAACTCCACCGGCTCGCCATCCACCAGCACCTCCCCCGGCTCCACTTTCTCACTGGGCGATTTTACCGGCACCCCATTGCGGGTCACCCGGCCACGCTTGAGCCACTGCGCCACTTCGCGCCTGCTGCAATACCCGAATCGGCTTAAAAGTGCATCTGTTCTCATGCCGCAGGCATTTTGCCATAAAAAATCAGAAAAACAAGGTTGAAATCTCGCAGGCTTTGTGGTAATAGTAGTTCAGAAGCATTGGGCACCAATGCTACGGCAGGGCGTGCCCCGACATTACTACACTATTTTCTCTTATGATTACACTCATTACCGAACGTCAACTGGCTGCTGACCAGCAAGGTTTGTGGAAAAAGGCTCTGCAGGCGGTGCAGACCAAGAACTACAAATACGCTGTGACCATTCTCAAGACCCTCGTGAAGCGAGTTCCCGGCTTCCTTGAGGGCCGCAAGCTGCTGCGCGCATGCGAAGTCAAGTCCTCCCCGGATGCCGGTCGCAAGTCCTCCCTCTTCGGCGGTCTGCGCGTGACCACCACCCGCCGCGACCCGGAAAGCGTGCTGGTCAATATTGAGGACGAACTGGAGCGCGACCCTTACTCTGTTTCGGCCAATGAGGCTCTGTTTGCCGCGGCTAATGACCTGAACCTGCCGGATATTGCCGCTTTCGCCCTTGAAACCATCTGCCAGGGCACCCCGAATGCCAAGAAGCACCTGCACCTGCTGGCCAAGCACTACATCAAGCACGAGCAGTTCTCCGAAGCGGCCGATGTATTCCGCCGCGTGCTCAAGATTGACCCGACCGACCCCGAAGCCATGCGTGGTGAAAAGGATTGCTCTGCCCGCGCCACCATGAAGCAGGGCAACTGGGAAGGCAAGGGCGACTTCCGCACCAAGATGAAGAACGCCAACGCTACGGCCGACCTGGAAAGCGGCGACAAGATGGGCCTCACCCGCGCCGAGCTGGAAGCCCGCCTGGGTCAGCTTTCCGAGCAGTACGCAGCCGATGCCACCAACCTGCCCGTGGTGAAGGACATTGCCTCTGTCTACGAGCAGATGGAAGACTACGCCAACGCCTACTCTTTCTACGCCTACGCTTTCCAGCTCAGCGGCTCTGCCGACGTGGCGCTGAACGACAAGGCCATGGCCATGCACGAAAAGGCCATGCAGGCCGAAATCGCCTACTACGAGCAGGTGGTTGCCGCTGACCCGACCAACGAGGAAGCCAAGGCTGCCCTGGCTCAGCGCAAGCAGGAAATCGCCGCCACCGTGGTGGCCGATGCCCGCGCCCGTGTGGAAGCCAACCCGACTGATGCCCAGCTGCAGTTCAAGCTCGGCCAGGCTCTGTTCGATGCCGGTGAATACACCGAAGCCATCCCCGCCCTGCAGCGCGCCCGCACCAATCCCAATATCCGCATCAAGTCCATGCTCATGCTGGGCAAGTGCTACCACGCCAAGAAGATGGTCGATATGGCTATCCGCCAGCTGGAAGATGCCGACAAGGAGCTGCTCACCATGGACGACACCAAGAAGGAGGTGCTCTACATGATTGGCGTGCTCTACGAGGAAGCCGGCAACAAGGCCAAGAGCATCGAGGTGCTCAAGGCTATCTACGAGGTGGACTACGGCTACAAGGACGTGGCCACCCGCGTGGAATCAGCCTACAGCTGATGCCCGCCAGGCAAGCCTGTTTACTTTCAGCGACCCGGAGCCAATCCGGGTCGTTTTCATTATACTGGCGAATAGAGATTTTCCGCGAAGTGACGCGGTTTTAGCTTGACAAAAGCCCCATTTTTCTGCCACTAATATACACCAGCGAAGCGCCTCGGGCGCCAAAGATTTTCCTGCCATGTCGAAGACCCTTATCATTGCCGAGAAACCCAGTGTAGCCGCCGATTTAGCCCGAGTACTGGGCAAGCAGCTGGGTAAGTTCAAAAAAGATGAATCAGGCCAGAGCTTTTCCAATGATACGCTCATCATCACCTCGGCAGTGGGTCACCTGGTGGAGCAGAAAAAGCCGCAGACGGAGGATGGCAAGAGCCTGCCCTGGAAAATGGAATACCTGCCGGTCATGCCACGCACCATGGAGCTGGAACCCATCGACAAATCAGCCGACCGCCTGCGCAAAGTGCTGAAACTGGCCCGCAACAAGGACGTGACCACCCTGGTGAATGCATGCGATGCCGGGCGCGAGGGCGAGCTCATTTTCCGCAACATCATCCGCTACGGCAAGATTAAGAAACCCATCCGCCGCCTGTGGATGCAGAGCATGACGGATGATTCCATCATCGAAGCCTGGAATACCCTCAAATCCGATGACGAGATGCTCAACCTGGCCGATGCCGCCGTGTGCCGCAGCGAATCGGACTGGCTCGTGGGGC
Organism: Akkermansia sp.; assembly: GCA_017521145.1. Taxonomy (GTDB): domain Bacteria; phylum Verrucomicrobiota; class Verrucomicrobiia; order Verrucomicrobiales; family Akkermansiaceae; genus Akkermansia. The sequence goes on from JAFXDR010000147.1 coordinate 13,187, forward strand.
TGAACAGCACCCGCGCCCTTACCGCCCTGCAGAGTGGGGTGGGTGGATTCAACGTGACCCCGACCGGCCGCGTGCAGACCCCCACCCTGGCACTGCTGGCCGCGCGCCAGAAAGACATTCTCGCCTTTGAGCCGGAAACGTACCACGAAGTGCGCGCCACCTTTGCTGCCAAGGCTGGCAGCTACGAGGGCCGCTGGTTCGACCCGGCATGGAAGAAGAACGAAAAAGCCCCGCAGAAGACCAGGGAACGCCTGTGGGATGCCGCCACTGCCGCTGCCATCGCCGGGCGCTGCCAGGGCCAGACCGCCACGGTGAAGGAACAGCGCAAGCCGGTTTCCATGCCTGCGCCCCTGCTCTTCGATCTTACCTCCCTGCAGAAAGAAGCCAGCAACCGATTCGGATTCTCCGCCCGCCGCACCCTGCAGATTGCACAGGAATGCTACGAGAAGCACAAGGTCCTGACCTATCCGCGCACCGACTCCAAATTCCTGCCCAACGACTACCTGAAAGTAGCCACCCGCACGGTAAGTGCCATTGCCGAGAATATGCCCGAATTCGCCGGATATGCCGGCAGCATTCTGGAGAAGAACAGCGTGCGTCCCAACAAGCGCGTGTTCGACAGTACGAAAGTGAGCGACCACTTCGCCATCATTCCCACAGGCAAGTTCGTGAACCTCACCGGCGATGCCGCCCGCATCTTCACCCTGGTGGTGCAGCGCTTCCTGGGTGTATTCATGCCCAACGCCGAATACGAAGACACAGAGCGCACCACCGTGGTCACAAAGACCAACGACCATTTCTACACCCACGGACGCGTGATGCTCACCCCCGGCTGGCGCGCCCTTTATGGCCCCGATAAGCGGAAGAAGGACGAGCTCTGCACCGTAGGCAGCGGCGAGCAGGTAACCGCCGCCAGTGTAGAAGCCACGGCAGACCAGACCAAGGCCCCCGCCGCCTATACGGAAGCCACCCTGCTCACCGCCATGGAAACCGCCGGCAAGCTGGTGGAAGATGAAGACCTGGCCGATGCCATGAAAGAACGTGGTCTGGGCACCCCGGCCACGCGTGCAGCCATCATCGAAGGGCTCATCACGCAGGAATACATTGCCCGCGAAGGCAAGGAACTCATCGCCACCCGCCGCGGCATGGATCTTATTGACCTGCTGGGCAAGATCGGCCTGAGCACCCTCTCCAGCCCGGAGCTCACAGGCGAGTGGGAATACCGGCTCAAGCAGATGGAAAGCGGACATCTGGACCGCAGCACGTTCATGAACGATATCCGCACCTACACCACCGATATTGTGGAAGCCGTGCGCGATTACATGAAGAACGGCAAGAACCCGGATCTGGAGCTCACCTGCCCCGCCTGCGGTGCCAGGGGACTCAGCAGCCGGGTAGATGCCATTTCCTGCAACAGCTGCAAGTTCCGGCTCCGCCGCGTACACGCCGGGCTCACGCTGAGCGATGACCAGCTCTGCGAGCTCATCAGCAGCGGCTCCCTGCCGGTCATGGATGGATTCCGCTCCAAGTTCGGCAAGCCTTTCAAGGCAGGCCTGCGCATGGTAGCCCCCCAGACGGCACGCAGCACCTGGAAGGCCGAGTTCTACTTTGATTCCGACCGCAACACCGAAACCCGGAGCGAGGAATCCCCCGCCCAGACTGCCGGAACCGTGCAGGTGAAGAATCAGGGGGAACTGGAGCTGCAGGTCAACGACAAGCAGTGGAGTGTGCCGGAATTCACCCAGGCAGGCGGGCGCAAGGGCTTTACAATGTCGCGCAACATTCTGGGCATGGAAATCAGCGAAGATGTACTGCGCCAGGTGCTGGCCCAGGGCAAGAGCGAGCTCATCACCGGCTTTATCTCCCAGCGCACGCACCGCGCATTCGATGCCTACCTGGTGCTGGATGAAAAGAAAGGCAACGTGGGCTTTGAGTTCCCGCCCCGTGAACCGCGCCAGAAGAATACCAAAGAAAAGGCTGACAAGAAATTCACCGCAGCCTCTGCCGCCGCCGAAGACCTGAGCAAAGGTACGGCCCACGGCTCCATCAAGGTAAAAGGTAAGGGCGAATATGAACTGGTGGAAACGGAATCTGCCTGGCATGTGAACGGCCTCACCTACGGCAAAGCACACAAGCCGCTGGTCATTCCCCACACCATGTGCGATATCAATATCGATGCCGCCACGGTCAGCCAGCTGCTCACGAAGGGCAAGACCGAGCTCATCAAAGACTTCACCAGCCACAAGAGCGGCAAGAAGTTCGATGCCTACCTCGTGTTCAATGCCTCCACCGGCCGAGTCTCCTACGAATTCCCGCCGCGCAAATAATCCCCATGGGTATCATCCGTAAGATACTCAGTTATTTCGACATCTTCACCACGGGCATACTCATCAGCCTGGTGCTGGGCATTATTATTCCCTGCCACGGGGCCGGAGCCGTCTTCTTCGACTGGCTCACCAATGCCGCCATCGTGCTGCTGTTCTTCCTGTACGGCGTCAAACTCTCCCGCAAATCAGTGGTGGAAGGGCTGCTCAACTGGCGGCTGCAAAGCATGGTCTTTGCCTTCACTTTCGTCTTTTTTCCGGTGGTGATTCCCCTCCTGCGCCCGCTTTTTGAGCCCATGGTAGGTGGTGCTCTGTTCATGGGGCTGGTGTATGTGGCCTGCCTGCCCTCCACCGTGCAAAGCAGCATTGCCTTTACCTCCGTAGCGGGCGGCAACGTGCCGGCGGCAGTCTGCTCTGCCTCCGTCTCCAGCCTGCTGGGTGTATTCCTCACCCCCTTTCTGGTGAGCCTGCTGTTCAGCACCAGTGGGAATACCGCCCACGCCCAGGTAGGGCTGGATACTGTGCTGAAAATCTGCTATCAGATTCTGCTGCCGTTCATAGCCGGCCAGTTCAGCCAGCCCCTGCTCCGCAAATGGGTGCTCGGGCATAAGACTCTCATTGGCTGGAACGATAAGAGTACCATCTGGCTTGTGGTCTACACCGCTTTCTCCAATGCCACCAGCGGCGGCTATTGGAGCAAGCTGGAAGCCACGCAGCTCGGCGGCCTGGTCATCGCCTGCACCTGCATTCTCATCATCACCTTTGCTGCCACCTGGTACAGCAGCCGCCTGCTGGGCTTCAAGCGCGAAGACTGCATCACCATCGTCTTCTGCGGTTCCAAGAAAAGCCTGGCCGTGGGCGCACCCATGATGCTGGCCATCTTCGGCACACTGGATAACAACCTGCTGCTGCCGCTCATGATATTCCACCAGGTGCAGCTCATGCTCTGCGCGCACCTGGCCCGCATCTGGGCGCGCGGTTCCGCAGCCGATACCGGAGGCTATTGATTGACTTTTGCGCCATGCCGCACTATACTACTTTCCAACGTATGGAGACAACGGAAGGAATAGTGCGCTGGTCAGCCTCCCACTGGGGAGCCGTGATGGCTACGGCCGCGGTGACACTTGCCATCATTGGCGGGGGACGCTTTCTGCAGGAGGAAGGGCGCAGGAAGCTCTGCCGGGCTCTGGCTGTGGTAGTGGGGCTCATCTACGTGGCTGATTCCGCCTTCATCCTCATAACCCAGCACCACGGCAGCCTGGAGCAGAACCTGCCGTTCCACTATTGCAGCATGATGCTGCTGGTAGCCACCGCCGCGCTCTGGACCCGCAACCGCAAATGCTGCTGGGTGCTCTACTTCGGAGCCCTGACCGCGTGCATGCAAGGGCTCATCACCCCGGCACTGGAAGCCGATTACCCCACCCTGCGCTACTTCCTCTTCTTCTGCGTGCACGGCATCCTGATGCCCGCCGCCCTGGCAGTGCCGCTGCTGCTGGGCATGCGCGCCCGCCTGAGCGATGTGGTTATCAGCCAGCTGCTCATGAATGCCTACCTGGTGTGCATCCACCCGGTCAACCTGCTGCTGGGCACCAACTACGGCTTCACCATGGAAAGCCCGGTTCCCGGCTGTATTCTGGACTATGCAGGCCCTGCCCCGTGGTACTACCTGTTACTGCAGATTCCCGCATTCGGGCTCTTCTGCCTGCTGCGGCTGCCCGTGCGCGAAAAGAAACGCCCGGCCTGATTACAGGCGGGCGTTTGAAATTCGCTCAATGAGCCTCACGCTCTCACGCACCCAGAAGCTGAAGAATGCGCTCACGGGTGGCATCGTCCTGCACCTCACGGGCATGGGTAGAAGCCTTGGCTCCATCCTCATCCGGCAACTCAGTATCCGCGCCGGCGGTCAGCAGTTGCTGCACCAGTTGCTCAAAACCAGACCATGAAGCCACCATGAGCGGGGTCACACCAGCCTTATTCTGAGCATTCACAGCAGCACCTTGTTCAAGCAGGTAGGCAGTAATGGCCTTTTCATTATTGCGCACGGCAAAATGCAGAGCGGTATCACCCTCGCGATTGGTGGCATTCACCTGGGCATTGTGCATGAGCAGCACCTTGACCACCTCCATGTGGCCCTCAGCCGCAGCAGTCATGAGCGCTGTGGTCCCCTCGGCATCAGCGGCCTCCACACAGGCGCCGTGTTCCACCATTCGCTGAACGGATAAGGCATCGCCCACCTTGGACCATTCAGCCAGAAGAGCAGTTTCCTCCGGGGCCAGTTCGGCCTGAGTCGGCATGTACGGAGCCAGAGCCACCGCAGCCATCACACCCAGAGCCCCGAAAAAGCCCCCCAGAAGCGGAATGTAGTGCATCTTACGCATAATCAGAATTCCTTTCATTAACCAAGTGATACCAACACCTTGTGCAGAATCGCAAGTCCCTCTGCCAGCGTTTCCTCCGGCACATTCAGTGCAGGGATAAGGCGCAGCGTATCAGGGCCGGCCGGGCATGCCAGCAGGCCGGCCTCGCGGCAGAGATTATTCACATGGCCGGCAGGAGTCTGCCCGGCAGGTACCTCAAAGGAACCCGCGCGCAGCCCCACGCCACGCAGCAGACCCAGGCCACGCACAGTCTCCACACAGGGCAGTCCCCAGCCTTCAACCGTTGTTTTGATGTATTCGCCCAGACGAGCCGCACGCTCCACCAGCCCCTGCTCCAGCACCTCGGTCACCACAGCCAGCGAGGTAGCGCAGGCCAGCGGAGTACCGCCAAAGGTGGAACCATGGGAACCCGGGCACATGATGGAGGAAAGCGGTGTACCCTCGGCATCGATAGCGCGGTTGCTCACCCAGAAGCACCCCATGGGGAACCCGCCGCCAATCCCCTTGGCGCAGGACACAAGATCCGGCTTGATTTCCGGGCAGATAGCCTTCCAGCCCATGGTGGCACCACAGCGGCCCACGCCGCACTGCACTTCGTCAATCATGAGCATCAGGTCATGCTCCCGGCAGAGCTGAGCCACACCGCGCAGGAATTCCGGCGTAGCAGGATTCACACCGCCCTCGCCCTGCACCGCTTCAAGCATGATGCCGCAGGTAACAGGAGAAATGGCAGCGCGAAGTGCCTCCAGATCATTGAAATCCACATACTTGAAACCGGTCAGCAGCGGGTCGAACTCTACCTGCACCTTAGCCTGCCCGGTAGCAGCCAGAGTACCCAGGGTGCGACCATGGAAACTCTTGTTGAACGTAATCACCTCATAGCGGGGTGTACCATCTGCCGCCGGGCGGCGATGTCCAAAACGACGGGCTGTCTTGATCATGCCCTCATTACCCTCGGCCCCGGAATTGCAGAAGAACACGCGCCCGGGAATACCGATAAGTTTCTCCACCACCAGCTCAGCCAGTTTTGCCTGACCAGGAATACCGTATAAATTCGAGCAGTGCATGAGCGTATGAGCCTGCTCCGTAAGAGCTTTCACCACCACGGGGTTGCAATGCCCCAGCGAACAGGTTGCAATGCCGGCGCAGAAATCCACATAGCGACGCCCCTCCGTATCGTACAGGTAAGAACCCTCACCCCGCGCAGCATCGAAAGGCGCGCGGCCATACGTCGGCAATACATACTGGTCGTTCATAGCGGGCATTAATCTACACCCGCAAGGTTGATTTGTCAATCATTTTCCACTCCAACAAGGCCTGCTTTATGGCAGAACCAGCGGCATACTGACCAACACCCCCGGCTGCCGGCAGCACCCGGTGACAGGGAATCATGATCAGCAAGGGGTTACACCCCAGAGCGCTCCCTACCGCACGGGCTGCCCCCGGGCACGCCATCATCTGCGCTAACTGCCCATAAGTCAGGGTCTGACCGTAAGGAATCCGCCGGCAGTGCTGCCACACCAGCTGCTGAAAAGCACTCCCCTGCGGGGCAAGATTCAACTCAAACGGCGGAGCCTGCCCGGAAAAGTAGGAATCAAGCCAGCTCTTTGCCGCATGCAGGACAGGGGAATCCCCCATTGGAGCACAAGCACCGAATCGCAGGGCAACCAGGCAATCTTCCCTGCTTATCAAAGAAAGCGGCCCCAGCGGTGAGTCATATTGCAGCTGCTGCTTCACTTCTTCTGCGGCTCCGGCCTGGGTTTGGGTGCAGGGCGCAGCTCCGGCATGTAAGTCTCTGCCGTTTTCTGGATAGCGGGACGGAACGGCGATTGAGTCGTCGTTTCCAGAATACGCTGCATGAGCTGGCGGCCATAGCGTTCATCCTTGGCAATGAACGCCAGAGATGCCTGCAGAAGCTGGGAGCGCACCCGGTTGCGCTCGCTCTGGGCGCGGCGTGCCACCTGCCCGAAACACTCGATAGCCGTGTGATAATCCTTCTGCTCCGCCAGATGCCAGGCGAGCATTTCCATGAGCTGCGGGCCCTCTGCCCGAGCCAGCTGGGATTGCACACTCTGCATCAGGCCGGTGCGGTTGCCGCCCGTGGCCGCCATCAGCCTGCGCCACTGCACAAAGACATTGCCTCCATCGCCCCGGTTGCGGCTGAGCTGCTCAAAGGGACGATAGAGAGGGTCGCCCAGCACCACGGTCTGCCACGAAATCCAGGGTGTCGCCATGAGCGAGGCCTCGGCCACAGTATAGCCTTTCAGCAGACGGTCATAGAAGACATCAAAACGCACGCACCCCGCCAGCAGCGGTTCAAACACATTGCCCGTGGTAACGGCAGCGCCGCGTTGCAGCAATGCCCCCACCCAGGTATTGGGGCTTTTGACTGAAGTACCGCTGAATGAATGCAAGTGGCAGGCAATGGCACCGGGGGCAAAACGAAAATCAGCATGCTGTTTCGGGTGGAAAGGCCCGTATGCCGGGTTCGTATACCAGCCGAAATACACGCTGGTATCCTGCATGAGCGGAAATGTGGGCGGCAGCAGTGCCCTGGACTCCTCGTGAAAAAGCGGCTGACCTTTCTCCCGAGCCAGACGGGCTATCTCCGTAAAAAACGCATCGCCCTGCTTGTAGGGGCCGCCCTGATCCACCACGGTCCATCCCCAGAGACCGCGACGCTCCACCTCGGCAGGGAAATGAATCATGCGGCGAATAGTATTATCATCCGGCGCATCAATGCGGCAGACCGCCAGCACCGGGGGCTTCGCGTCCTCCAACCTGCCCACTTTATTGAAAAACGGATTATTCAGCGGTCCCTTGATATCATATTTTGCCCCCAGCAGCATGAGCTCCGAATCCACTGAGGCGCAGTTCTGCGTCTGGTTCGTAGGCTTTTTGCCAGGCTCGGCATCCTCTCTGATGCGCAAGGGGATATCCGGCATGAGCACCATGGCCCGCACGGGAATGAGCCCCCCACTGCGCATGGAAGGCAGGCTCCAGTTTTTCTGCTGCGCTATCTGCAACAAGGCATAGCGGATTTTTGTATCAAAGAGCTGGCGGGTAATCGTCTCCCCTTTCACCCCGCTGATGGCCACACAGCGGCTCGCCGGCACCGCGCGTTTGTGGCAATACGCCCGGGCGCATTGCTCGCTGCGCTTCGAATCGGCATTGTACACCACCACCACCTGGTCGGGCGTGAGTCCACGCGCCACCAGGCAACCCAGAAACACTGTCAGCAGCATGCGAATCATGGCGATGTGCGAATCAGCGACGACGGAACAATCCACTGAAAGCTCCGATACCCTTGGGCATCTTCGGTCTGGCACCGCCACCACCCATCAGGGCAGACAAATCGGGCATCTGGCTCATATCGGGCATTCCGCCCTGCCCCATCAGCGCGCTCATGTCCGGCATACCGCCGCCCTTGCCGCCCATCATGGCGCTCATATCCGGCATACCGCCCTTATTTGCACCGGCACCCTTCATGAGGCTCTTCATCATGCCGCCCATCTTGCCCTTGCCGCCCATCATCTCTTTCATTTCCTTGAAGTTCTTGATGAAACGGTTCACCTCAATCTCAGACACACCGGAGCCCTTGGCAATGCGGCGGCGGCGGGAGGGAATGAGCAGCTTGTAGTTCAGACGCTCCGCCGGGGTCATGGAAAGCACAATGGCCTCCATACGCTTCATGCGCTTCGGGTCCATGGCGCCATCCGGCAACTGCTTGCGAATCTTGCTGAATCCGGGCAGCAGGCCCAGCAGACCCTCCAGCGGACCCAGACTCTGCATCATCTTCATCTGGCTCAGGAAGTCATTGAAGTTGAACTCGCCGCTCATCATGCGGGTCATCGAGTTCATGGCCGATTCCTGGTCAATCTTCTCGGCAGCCTTCTCCACCAGCCCCACGATATCGCCCATGCCCAGAATGCGGTCGGCCATGCGCTGCGGCACAAAGGGGCCGAACATGTCGAGCTTCTCGCCCTCGCCCATGTACTTGATGGGCTTGCCGGTAATGGCGCGCATGGAAAGAGCGGCACCACCGCGGGCATCACCGTCCAGCTTGGTGAGAATGATACCCGTGAGCCCCACGGCCTTATCAAAGGTCTGCGCCACGCGCACCGCCTGCTGACCGGTAGCGGCATCTGCCACCAGCAGAGCCTCCTGCGGCTCCAGGAAGCGCGCCAGTTTCCTGAGCTCGGCCACCAGTTCCTCGTCCACTTCCTGACGACCGGCGGTATCAAAGATGATCACATCGTGCTCCTGCCCGGCAGCCCATTTGAGCGCATCTTTTGCCACGCGGATGACATCTTTCTCGCTGGCATCGGGGGTATACACCGGCACCTCAATCTGAGCTGCCAGGGTAGCCAGCTGATCAATAGCAGCAGGGCGAATCAGGTCGCATGCCACCAGCAGCGGCTTGTGTCCCTCCTTTGCCAGACGGCGGGCCAGCTTGGCGCTGGTCGTGGTCTTACCGGCACCGTTCAGGCCCACCACCAGAATGCGGGCGGGGGCGGGTTCCAACTGCAGTGGGGCAGCATCGCCCCCCAGAAGCTCTGCCAGCTGGTCGCGGAAAATCTTCACAATCTGCTCACCCGGTTTCACGGACTTGAGCACCTTTTCGCCCATGGCCTCTTCCTTCACGTGCGCAATGAACTCTCGCGCAACGCTGTATTCCACATCGGCATCCAGCAGCGCCATACGCACATCGCGCAGGGCATCCTTGATATTGGATTCGGTAATCTTGCTCAGCCCCCGCATCTTGCGGAAGGCATCATCGAGCTTATCGGAAAGGAGCGAAAACATGCCTGCAAATTAACAGAAAACCCACGCAGTGTCAAGCAACCACGACGTCAGTCCACGAGGATTGACAAATGACAATTGACGATTGACAATTTAAGAATGAGAGGCTTGCGCCGATTAGTCATCAATTAAAACCTACTGCCTATAGCGTCCCCTCCACTCTCTTGCCATATACTACATTCATTCTTAATCCCTAATCTATCACCATACATCTTCATAAAGCCTGCCTACCAAGCCGCAGCCCACATGCAGTCCGTTGTATTTCTGATGCGATGACCAGTCAGGAAATACAGCTCCCCTTGAAGGAATCAACATTATTTTTTACCGGAAGAAGTCCGGCTCTATTCATCACGGTAATACTGGCGGCGGTGGGGATTCATGTTGCGGCGGTGGTCCTCACGGTCTTCGCGGTTGCGCATCTGGTGGCGCTTCTCGCGGCGGTTCACTCGCTCCAGGGTCATCTGGCGCTTTTCGTTGCGGCGTTCAAGCTCCGCAATTTCGGCATCGAGATTCAGGAAATGCTCGTAGCGCTCCTGGGTAAGTACGCCGCTCTCCAACGCAGCACGAATGGCACAGCCGGCATCCTTGCGGTGGGAGCAGTCTGCAAAGCGGCACTGGCTTTCCAGTTCATTCAGATCAGCAAACTGGGCGCGAAGGGTGGCGGCATCAGTCCACATGTGGATTTCGCGCATGCCAGGGTTATCAATAAGCACGCCACCGCCTGCCAGAATAACCAGTTCACGCGCCACGGTGGTGTGGCGGCCCTTGCCGGTGACTTCGTTCACATGGCCGGTTTCGAGCCATTCATCGCCCAGCAGGCTGTTTACAAAGGTGCTCTTTCCCACGCCGGAAGAACCCACCACAGTGATGGTGCGGCCCTTGGGCACCCGGCGCAGATATTGCGGGTATCCCTTGCGCCAGCGCGCCACAATGGGGTAGACCTCGCTGCAGCCCAGCGCGCGGATTTCCTCCACGGCGCGTTTCATGTCCTCCTCCGGGGCGGTATCGGCCTTGTTCACAAGTACCACGGCCTCTGCCCCGCTCTTGCGGATAAGGGTGAGGTAGCGCTCGATGCGGCGCGGGTTGTAATCACTCTCAGCATCGGTGATGACGACCACCATATCCACATTGGCGCCGATGACCTGCTCCGCACAACTGCGGCCGGGCGCCTTGCGGGAAAAACGGTTGCGGCGCGGCAGCATGGCGCGGATAACGGGCAGGTCCTTCCCCTGTCCCGGGTCCACGGCCACCCAATCGCCCACGGTGGGCAGGTCGGCATCAGAAACAGCATCGTGCCACACCTTGCCGGAAAGCACCACCTCGTGGTCGCCCTTACCTTTGGCAATCACCGTGAAATTAATCTTGGTCTCGCGGATGATGCGGGCGGGGTACCACTCCGGGTGCCCCAGCGCCGCCAGAGCCTCTGCATAATCCGGGCCCCAGCCCAGCATTTCCATGGTTACCTTCATGGGCGGCGAATCAGGGTGGCGTGCTCGATAATGTGCAGCGCTATGTGCTCCTTGGTGTCCTTTTCCAGGTATTCCACGTGGTCCGGGTAGACCAGTGCCACTTCGTTCTCTCGGGAATCGAAGCCGATATCGCGGCGCGATACATCATTCGCCACAATCATATCACACTTCTTGCGGCGCAATTTGTCCTGGGCGTATTCCTCCACATTCTGCGTCTCGGCGGCGAACCCCACCAGGGTTCCCGTGAATCCGAATACATCGCGCATGCTGCCCAGAATGTCGGGGGTCTTTTCCAGCTCAATGACCAGGCGCTCGCCGCTCTTCTTGATTTTCTGCTCCTGCACCGCCACCGGGCGGTAATCGGCCACGGCAGCGCAGAGGATGGCGGCATCGGCATACTTCACCATATCACGCACGGCATCATACATCTGCTGCGCGCTTTCCACCGGTATGAAATCCACCCCGGCGGGCACATCCAGCGTGGTGGGGCCGGAAATGAGAATCACCTCGTGTCCCTCGTGACGGGCAGCCCCGGCCAACGCATAGCCCATGCGCCCGGAGGAGCGGTTGGTCAGATAACGCACGGGGTCCAATGCCTCGCGCGTCGGCCCGGCTGTGATGAGAAACTTCATGTCGTGGGCGATTCTAGCACGATTCCCATTTCTTGGCAATCCTCAAACAAAATGAGCCATCGCATTTGCAATTGCGATAAAGTATTAAAACGTTGTATAAGCTTATCAATCAGCACATAGAGATTTATGATGTATCCAGACTCGGAATAAAATCATCATATTTCTTTCAAATCTGTGATAGTCAGTACTTTTGCAAAAAAAATCTGTACATCGCACCGCAAATGCGATACTCTGAAACGTATTCCAACAACTAATTCTCTCATGCTCAGAAAACTCATTTTCAAAACTACTGCTACACTCGGGCTGCTGCTGATAACCCTGGGGAGCCTTGCCCAGGCTATCACAGCAAATGATAAGGTAGCTGCAGAACTGTTCCAGATTCGCACCGAGACTCCATTCCCCGAGACTGTTGCCAAAAAGTTCGAGGCCATGAAAGCACCGCTGAAAGCGGTCATCGATGGAGGAGATGTCAACGCCGTGGATGCCGAAGGCAAAACCGCCCTCATGCACACCGTAGCAACGGGAGACATTGAATTCATCGCCTACCTGCTCTTCAAGAACGCGGATACCACTATCAAGGATAAGGCGGGTAAAACAGCTGCAGATTACACCAATGACCGCCATATCAAAAGGCTGCTGGCCGCTGATACCCTGCATGGAAAAACGCTTTCAGACAGCGAAAAGGCCGAAATCCGCAAGAAATATGAGAAAGACTGGGCCAACACATACCTCGGCGTTAATACTAATTGTGATGAACTGGTAAAGATTGTCCAGGCAGGATGGAAGAACACCGACACCAAAGGGAGCGACGTAATTCATTCTCTGGTTGGGCAGGACAGCATCCGCAGTCTGACGCAGCTCATCACCATGATGAAAGCAGGAGCCGACATCAACCGCTGCTGTTATTTCGGCGCATGGGGGCTCACCAGCGGTGACCAGACCCCGCTGATTACGGCAGCGTCCGCTATCTCCAGAAACTACAAAGAGGAGCAAGCCTGCATTCTACTACTGGGGGGAGCAGACCCGAACATTCTCGGAACCCCTATTGAACACGGAGCCCTGAAAACCTCTCCCCTCTGCGTCCCGTTCCGCCGAAGTGTCGGCTACGAAAACGCATCACACGACCGGCTGCTCATCGCCGCAGGTGCAGCCAAAAGCTACCTGCAAGGCATGAAAAATGTCATCGCTTTCCGCATGGGCGACCGCTGTACGCCAAGTACTAAGGAGCTTTTTCTCCGAGTGCTGGATGAGGCGCTGGACAAAAAGAAGCCGACCCCAGATGAAGCAAAAATCATCCTCAACGCCGCAGAGCGATACAAGGATCCCAAGCTCATCAAGGATCTAGCCAGGCGCAAACTTATTCCCACTACTGGCAGCGGGGATGACGAGGTTGTATGGACACCGACTGATGCCATCAAAAAAGCATCGGGGCAGGATAATCCGGAGGCCCACGCTGCGGCAAAAAAACTGGTCAAAGCAAAAAAATGGACAGAGAATAAGGAAATTAACTTCCTGCTGGCGGTCACCGCCGAAAACCCGGCCGAAATCAAACGCACAGCCAAAGAACTGGGCAGTATCAGCGATTTCATCAACAACCAATGCCTTCCCAAGCTCTCCGGCTCCTGGGTCGTCCACCCCTCACACAGTAGTCCTTTTGCTCTCATCAGAGATGCAAAAATTGCCAAGGTGGTTCTCTCTCTGGAGAAAAATCTGGTTCCTGTTCGTGTGAACTGGAACTGCATGACCCCCAAACTGCTGAAACTCTATCTCAATGCAAAAATGGACATGAATGCGCCACCATCTGATTTAGATGAAAATGCGCGCAGGCAATCCGGCATGAAACAGGAGAAAGACCTCATCAACTGGGAGAAAACAAGCCCTGAAATGCTGAATCTTCTGAAAGAGCAAGGGGTAGAACCTCCCGCAGATTTCCTCGATGAAAACCTCGCGCACATGTCTCTCGACACCTTGCAGGCATTCCTCGAGGCAGGATTCAAACCCGGCGAATCAGCCCTGAACGCCGCCATTTATTCAAATGTCGACGCAGTAAAGAAAATTGACCTGCTGGTCAAGCATGGTGCCAATCCTCAGGCCAAGGACTATCTCGACAGCGCCCTGGACAAGCCGGAGATAGCCAAGGCTCTTGTGCGTGCAGGCGCATCGAAGGATAAAGCGCTCAAGACCATTCGGGACAGAATAGCCATAATGGAAAACGGGCCGGTTGCCTCAACGGCCGATGGCTTCTACTCATACGCAGATTACAGAACCTTCGTAACAGTACGGGATATTCTGGAAGGCAAGATTTCCACCGACCCCGCCCCGGAAGCGGAAGCCGGGCCAGCTGGTGAAACTACAGCTGATAATGACGGGGACGATGGCGAAACAAAGAAAAAAGCCAAAAAGAAAGGTAAGAAAAAGAAAGACGGCAAAAAAGGCAAGAAGAAGAAGAAATCCCCAAAGAAGAAATAAGTTACCAGAACCGGCGGGCAAGCAATCCCCGTCGGTTTTTTCATTATTCCACCATCTTGCGCTGAGTGATGCTGCAGGATTATGTGTTATCGGCGGGAGCTGAGATAAATGCGCGGGGCTTTGTGCCCGCGAAATGAAATGCTGGTGCCACCACGTGGTGATGGCACCAGCTTTGCGTCTTAGAAAGTCACGCGCATGCCCACCTGGGCATCAAATGTGTGGGAATCGCCGCGGATGATGGTTTCCGCCGTGCCGAAGAGCGAGATGCTCTCGGTCAGGGGCACATCCACCCCGGCACCGATTTCCCAGCCCCAGCGGTCGCGCCCGGCGCATTCCTGGCGGTAGTCGTAGCCATTCATGCTCATGCGCACCGCAGGGTTCACATCGCCCACGGAACCGGTGGCCCCGGTCTGCAGGGAGAACATACCGGCGGGGGCATTACCCAGGGGCATCAGCTCCATGTTGAAGCGCACACCCATGGTCACATCGGTAGCCCAGGCATCCTGCTTGCGGATGTAGAGGGCATCTGCCCCGCCGCGTTCGCGGAAGCTGTCCAGCCGGTTCCAGGAACTCTCCACCGCGCCGAACAACTGCAGGCTGCTGGTCTCCGAACGCATCAGCGCATAGGCGGCCTCGTGCATGAAGTTGATGGAATAGCCATCGGCATCTGTTGCGTGCAGCTTGTGGCGGCGCATATCGTGGTTGTGGAAGCCCACACCGATAGAGGTGGCGGTACTCCAGCGCCCGCTGCCATACAGGCCGTAAAGATCGAAGCGGGTATTATCCTCGTGCCGACGGCGGGCGTTATCCGTATCCAGAGTGGTGCGGCCATAGGAAACAGCAGCACCCATGGTGAGGGCATCGCACACGAAATACTCCGCCAGCAGCATGGCGCCGGCCTCGGTGCGGTCGTAGCCATCGCCGTGGGAATCGGCATCAATCTTGCTCTGCTCGTAGAAGCCCTGCACCCCCATGCGCCAGCGCCGCATATCGGTGATTTCATTGGTCGTCATGATTTCGCCGCTCTTATTGCAGACCGCCTGACCACCGGTGGTGCGGGCACCCAGCGGAGCCCCCTTCCCCATGCTGGCACGCAGGCGGCGCAAATGGCCGATGTTGCCATCCAGCTGACTGGCCATGGCCGTGGCGTATTCATGCCCGCTCATGGCATTCAGCTGAGCTTTCACCGCAGCTTCATCACGGGAGTTCACAATGGAGGAAACCTGCGGGCTGGCATTGCCATCGGCCTCCATGGCCTGCAGCGCAGCGTAGAAACGCCGCTGGTTCGGGGTGAGCGAGAGCGTGGCCGCGCTCAGTTCCTTAATGGTGAGCATGCCATTGCTCAAATCCCACAAGTTGGCAGAAACCGTGTTGCCGTTCAGGGTAATGGCAACCTCCCCCATGTCCTCCACCTCATCGAAGCCGAACACAGAGATACTCTCCGAGTCATCTGCCGCGTTGGTCACATTGATTCTGGAGCCGTTGGTGAGCGTGAGACTCTTGCCCGACACCCCGGTATCATTGCTGCCGTTCATATCAATATTGAGCGTGCCGCCCAGCACCGTGAGATTCTCCA
>JAFXDR010000148.1 GCA_017521145.1 Akkermansia sp.
CTGGCGACGTGTCTGCCTATATTCCCACGAATGTGATTTCCATCACCGATGGTCAGATTTTCCTGGATACCGACCTCTTCTACCAGGGTGTGCGCCCGGCCATCAACGTGGGTATCTCCGTATCCCGCGTGGGTTCCAGCGCCCAGACCCAGATTGTGAAAAAGCTCGCCGGTTCCGTGAAGCTCGACCTCGCGCAGTTCGAAGAACTCCAGGCTTTCGCCCAGTTCGGCTCCGACCTGGATGCCGCCACCAAGGCCAAGCTCGAACGCGGCCGCCGCATCGTGGAACTCTTCAAGCAGGGGCAGTATGAGCCCAAGAGCCTGGGTATCGAGGTCATCAACCTCTACGCCATCCAGCGCGGCTTCCTCGATGACGTGGCCGTGGACCAGATTCAGGCCGTGCGCCGCCAGCTGGAGGAAGAAGCCAGCGTGAACGGAGCCGACCTGCTCTCCCGCATTGAAGCAGAAAAAGCCCTGACTCCGGAGATTGACTCCGCGCTCAAGGACTTCATGACCACCTTCAAATCCCGCCTGAAGAAGTAACGACATGGCAAGCCTGAGAGACATCAAACGCCGCATCAAGTCGGTACGCAACACATCGCAGATTACCAAAGCGATGCAGATGGTTGCGTCCGCCAAGATGCGCCGTGCTCAGGAGCTGGCACTCAAGGGGCGCGTCTACATCCGCGCATTGTCGCGGGTATTCAAGCACCTGCAGGAATCCATTGCCGAGGGTTCTGTCCAGCTCATGGAAAAGCGCGAAACCGGCAAACAGCTCATCATCGTGGTCAGCACAGACCGCGGGCTCTGCGGCGGGTTGAATACCAACCTGTTCAAGGAAGTGCTCACCCAGTGCCCGGCAGAGGCTGACTACCTTACCATCGGCACCAAGCTCAACCCGCAGTTCGCCCGTGTGGGGCGCAAGCTGGTGGCTTCGTTCACCATTGGTGATACCGTAGAGGAAGCCGAGATGAAAGCCATTCTGGACTTCATCCGCAAGGGCTTCGTGGATGGCACCTACAACCGCGTCACCGTGGTTTACCAGAAGTTCATCAACATCATGGTGCAGCGGCCGCAGGTGGTGGATATCCTCCCCATCAAGCCAGAGGATTTGCTCAAGCTGGCAGAGGAAGCCCCGCAGGAAAACCATACGGATTACCTGCTGGAACCGGACCCCAAGAGCCTGCTTAAATCCATTCTGCCGCTCTACTTTGCCAACCTGCTCACCCAGATGGTGCTGGAAGGCAAGGCCTCTGAGCAGTCTGCCCGCATGGTTGCCATGAAATCCGCCACAGAGAACGCCAAGACCCTCATTGGCGAGCTCACGCTGGAATACAACAAGGCACGCCAGGCGCAGATTACCAACGAACTTCTCGAAATCACCACGGCCATGAAAGCCATGGAGTAATCCCCACCCCACCCATTCAATTTTCAAAAACAACTTATTCTTAGTATGAACAAAGGTAAAATCGTGCAGATTATCGGCGCCGTGGTAGACGTCGACTTCTCGCAGGCAGAAATGCCCGCCATTTACAACGCGCTCACCGTGGATTATGAAATCGACGGCAAGCCCACCCAGCTGGTGCTGGAAGTAGAGCAGCACCTGCCCGATGGCTGGGTGCGCACCGTGGCCATGAGCACAACAGACGGTCTCAAGCGCGGCATGGATGTCATCGACACCGGCGCCCCCATCTCCGTACCCGTAGGTCCGAAGGTACTGGGCCGCATCTTCAACGTGCTGGGCGAAACAGTGGACGAAAAGGGGCAGCTGGACGGCGTGAAGCGCTACCCGATTCACCGCGAGGCCCCTTCCCTGGAAGAGCAGTCCACCTCCTCTGAGGTGCTGGAATCCGGCATCAAGGTGATTGACCTCATCTGCCCTTTCCTGAAAGGTGGCAAGGCTGGTTCCTTCGGTGGTGCAGGCGTGGGCAAGACCGTGCTCATCATGGAGCTCATCAACAACATCGCCAAGGCTCACTCCGGTCTTTCCGTGTTCGCCGGTGTGGGTGAACGCACCCGTGAAGGCAACGACTTCTACATGGAAATGAGCGAATCCGGCGTTATCGACCAGGCCAACCCGGAAAACTCCAAGGTGGCCCTCGTGTACGGCCAGATGAACGAGCCCCCCGGTGCGCGTCTCCGTGTGGCTCTCTCCGCCCTCTCCATGTCCGAATACTTCCGCGATGAAGAAAACCGCGACGTGCTCCTCTTCGTGGACAACATCTTCCGTTTCTCCCAGGCTGGTTCCGAGGTATCTGCCCTGCTGGGCCGCACCCCCTCCGCCGTGGGTTACCAGCCCAACCTGGCCGAAGAAATGGCCGGTCTGCAGGAACGCATCACCTCCACCAAGAAGGGTTCCATCACCTCCATGCAGGCGGTATACGTACCTGCTGACGACCTGACCGACCCTGCTCCCGCCACCACGTTCTCCCACCTGGACTCCACCGTGGTGCTGGAACGCGCACTGGCCGCCCAGGGTATCTACCCGGCAGTGGACCCGCTGGCATCCACCTCCAAGGCTCTGGCTCCCGAGCTCGTGGGTGAAGAGCACTACCGCGTGGCCCGCGGTGTGCAGCAGACCCTGCAGCGCTACAAGGATCTCCAGGATATGATTGCCATTCTGGGTATGGACGAACTCTCCGAAGCCGACAAGCTCACCGTGAGCCGCGCCCGCAAGATTCAGCGTTTCCTCTCCCAGCCGTTCAGCGTGGCAGAAACCTTCACCGGCATCAAGGGTGAATACGTGCCCGTGGCCGAAACCGTCCGTGGCTTCGCCGAAATTCTGGACGGCAAGTGGGACTCCGTGCCCGAAGTGAACTTCTACATGAAGGGCAGCATCGACACCGTTGAGAAAGCCTGATTCCGCCCATGCCCATGCAATTCAGAATCATCACCCCCATGCGCACCGCCCTTGAGGCGGAAGTGAGCGTCATCCGTGTGCCCGCCAGCAAAGGTGAGATGGAAGTGCTCCCCGGGCACGCCTCGCTTATCACCTCGGTGGCCAATGGCGAGCTGAGCTACACCTGCCCTGGGCAGGAACCCCGGAGCCTCTTTGTTGGAGGCGGGTTCCTGCAGGTGGCAGAGGATGATGTACTGCTGGTCACGGATACAGCCCTCACGGTGGATGAAATCGACACCACCAGCGTGGAAGCCGCGCTGGAACGCGCCCAGGCCGCTTTCCGCGATGGAGCTTCGGTGCTCGACCGCGAAGAACAGGCCAAGCTCGAGGCAGCCATAGCCAAGCAGATAGCCATCCTCGATTTCCGGAAGAAGCGCCGCGTCTGATTTATCCTTTCAAGCCCCGCAGCGACAAGCTGCGGGGCTTTTTTGGGGCGCAACGGGACAATGGTTCTGCATCCTGAAAAAATCCTCCTTGACATCCCGGTATCTCCCGTGTACTCTTGCGGCATGCTGAAACACTTACTGATTCTCATCACTGCTCTTACCGCTTTCACTCCGCTCGCACCTCTTTATGCGCAGGATGAAGAAGCGCCGGAGAAGAAGGAAAAAGCAGCGAAAAAAGCCATCAGCCCCGTAGTAACGGCAGTCAAAAAAGTAAAGAAAGTCCGTGGCAAACTTAACGACAAAGCAGATTACTTTATCTACTTGTACTCTGCAAGCTGGTGCGGTCCATGCTGCCAGGAAATGCCGGAAATAGTCGAATTATATAAAGAAGTGCAGAAAACAGGAAAGGTGGATTTCATCCTCTTCAGCCGGGATCGCACCCCCAAGGCAGCCGCCGGTTTTGTAAAACGTTTCAAAATCAAGTTCCTCACCGTGATGGGTGACGACAAAGATGCATCCAAAGTTCCAGGCATGGTTTCACCTGATGGCATTCCCCACTGTGCCATTGTGGATCGTTACGGTCGCAAAATCACCCATGGGTACCCTGCGATTGTGCTCCCGGAGTGGAAAAGCCTGACCATTGATAAAGGTGAGCCTGAGCCCCCGGTCAAATAAATACCATTCGTCCGTATGAAGCGCATCGGCATCTATGCGGGAAGCTTTGACCCCCCCACCAACGGCCACCTGTGGATGATTCACCGCGGGGCTGAGCTCTTTGACGAGCTGGTGGTGTTGCTGGGGGTAAACCCGGATAAAAGGAGTTTTCTCAGTGAAGAAGCCCGGCTCAATGCCCTGCGCAGCATGCTGCAGGGCGGCCCGGCGAATGTGCGGGTGGAAAGAATGCAAGGAGGATTCCTGGTTGATTTTGCAAAGCGCACAGGAGCAACCCACCTGCTCCGTGGTATACGCAATACCGTGGATTTTGAATACGAGAAATCCATGGCTCGCATGAATGCAGACATGGAGCCGGGAATCCAGACAATCTGCCTGATGCCCCCGCCTGAACTGGAAGCCGTATCCTCGTCCATGGTGCGAGGCTTCGTGGGTGTGCAGGGCTGGCAGCGCTGGGTACAGGCCAGCGTACCGCCATGTGTGTTCAACATTATTGCGGCACAGCAGCACACGAAGCAATGATATACTGGGATAACAACGCCACCACCCCCCTGGCTCCAGAGGTACTGGAAGCCATGCTGCCGTACTTGCGGGAGAATTATTTCAATCCCTCTGCTGCATACACCGCCGGTAAGAATATTCGTAAGGCAATTGATACAGCCCGTGAACAAGTTGCTGCGCTGGTAGGGGCCGATGCCTCGGAAATCATCTTCACTTCCGGCGGCACAGAAGCCAGCAATACTGCTCTGGCCCAGTTCAAGCGTGTGCTGACCCTGGCAACCGAGCATCCCGCTACCCTCCGCACCGCCCGGGGTGAAGCCGCCCCGGTCCTTGCAAACGGGCAGGCTGATTTGCCGGAATGGCGAGAACTCCTCCCCGGACACGATGGAGTCAGTTTTGCCTGGGCAAACCACGAAACAGGGGTGATTCAACCCGTGCGTTCTCTCGCAAATGCGGCGCAGGAAGCGGGTGCGCGCGTTCACGTGGATCTGGTGCAGGCAGCCGGCAAATGCCCCATTTCCCTGCATGATTATCCGATAGATTTCGCATCGCTTTCAGCCCATAAGCTTCATGGGCCCAAGGGAATCGGCGCTCTCTACGTACGCACAGGAACGGCATGGCAACCGTATCTCACCGGCGGCGCGCAGGAGGATTACCGCCGCGCCGGCACCGAAAATGTAGCAGGTATCATCGGCTTCGGCAAAGCCGCCGGACTCGCGCTTCAGGCGCGGGAAACCTACGCCGCCCTGCATACCCTGCGCGAGCGATTTGTAACCACACTTTCAGCTTCCGGAATCGAAGTCTGCATCAATGGCAGCGCAGCTCCGCGGTTGCCGCATGTGCTCAACATGCGAGTACCGGGGGTATCGGCAGAATCTCTGTTCCTCCTTCTGGAACCCATGGGGCTGTTATGCTCCACCGGCTCCGCCTGCACCAGTGCAGAACCACATCCCAGCCACGTTCTGCTCGCGATGGGATTACCCGATAAACAAGTGCGGGAATCGCTGCGTTTCTCCCTCTCGCGCTACACGACTCCACAAGAGGTGGATGCCGCAGCTGCCATCTTCATCAAGGCCTTGAACAAGGTGCGTTCGGTTCAGTCCTCCATCACCGGCCCCGTCATGGTCTACCGCTGACTCCTCACGCAAGCACCTGAAGCAAGCGGGTCACGGGCAGCCCGATTACATTGTCCAGATCGCCCTCAAAGCTTTCAATGATGAGCTCGCCATGCTCCTGAATGGCATACGCGCCAGCCTTATCGTACACATTGACCATGCTCATGTAGTGGCGGATAGCGGGCTCATCCAGTGCGCGGAAAGTCACCTGGCTGATTTCGGCGAAATCGCGGCGGGAGCCATCGGGCATGATGACCGCCACCGCCGTGCACACACTGTGGGTGCGCCCCTGCAGGCGCAGCAGCATGGCAATGGCTTCTGCCTCATCGGCGGGCTTACCCAGGGGGGTATCGTCAATGAACACCAGGGTATCCGCACCGATAACGGTTTCACCAGGGAATTCCCTGGCCACGGCTTCTGCCTTGGCCGCAGCGTTGATTGCACAGAGCTCCTGCGGCGGCAATGAAGCGTCGTGCACCTCCTCCGTATCGCGCACCTCGACGCGGAATTCCACACCCTCGCGGGCAAGCAGCTCGCGGCGCCGGGGCGACTGTGAAGCCAGAATCATCATTTATCCAGCGGAGACATGCGGTCGAGCACGCGGTGACGTACCTCAGTAGGCAGTTCGTGGAGCCCCTGGATAGTCGTACCGCGCAGTGCCATGGCCTTTTCCCGGCAGGCATCGCGATCTGCCACGGTTTCGAACTCCAGGCCAACCAGGGCGCGTCCCACCTGCTCACCCGAGTAGCGGTAATTGAAGTAGCACAGGTGAGCATATTCACCCACCACGCGCATGAATTCGGAGAATGCGCCGGGACGTTCCGGGAATTCAATCACAAAGAACACCGGGTGGGACAGACGCTCGCGGTCATAGGAAATCATGCGGAAACGCACGTCGTCGGCATTGGAGACATCGCGCGCCTTGAGTCCTTTCTCAGCAAGCGCCCGGTCAATCTCAGCAAACTGTTCATCTGTGGCCAATACGCCGAA
>JAFXDR010000149.1 GCA_017521145.1 Akkermansia sp.
CGGCGTGGTGAAGATGAACATCGACACCGACACCCAGTACGCTTTCTCCAAGCCCATCGTTCTGCACATGTGCCAGAACATCGACGGCATGCTGAAGGTGGACGGCGAAGTGGGCAACAAGAAGGTCTACGACCCCCGCTCTTACCTGAAGAAGGGCGAGCAGGGCATCTGCGAGCGCCTGCAGGTTGCTTGCTCCGACCTCATGTCCGAGGGCAAGACCCTCTTCGGCCAGATCTAATCTGCGCTTCAAGCATCATTTCAAAAGCCCCCGCACCCTGCGGGGGCTTTTTTGTTCCCGAAGTCAGGGGCAGAAGTCCCGCGCTCTGATAAATACGCCGGAAAGGCTAACGGATATGCTTGACATGCAAGTGCCAAAAGCGTAAGATTTGGCACACCTTTATTTTTCCACACCGTGAGCAACAACAAACAAGAACTCTGGACCTCCAATATCGGAGCCGTGCTGGCCGTGGCAGGCAGCGCTATCGGCTTCGGTAACTTCCTGCGCTTTCCCGGCCTGGCCGCCCAGTACGGCGGCGGTGCTTTCATGATTGCCTACTTCACCGCCTTCCTGCTGCTGGGAATCCCGCTGAGCTGGGTGGAATGGGCCATTGGCCGCAAGGGCGGCAGCATGGGGGCTCACTCTTCAGCCTCGGCTTTCCTGGTCATCACGCGCCAGCGCCGCTGGAAGTACCTGGGTCTGGCGGGTGTACTCACCCCGCTGGCTATCACCATGTACTACCTGGCGCTGGAAGGCTGGACCCTGGGCTATGCCTGGCACACCATGGTGGGCGACCTGAACTTCGCTACCAGCGAGGAGTATGGCAACTTCTTCGCCAACTTCGTGGGCATCAACGGCAACGGCAGCGTGTTCACCGGTGAGAGCAGCATGCTCATCTTCTTCATCGTAGCCGTGCTGTGCAACTTCTGGCTCATCTACCGCGGCGTGAACAAGGGCATTGAATGGTTCTGCAAGTGGAGCATGCCGGTGCTGGTGCTCACCGCCGTCATCATCCTGGTGCGTGTGCTCACCATGGGCACGCCGGATGCCACCCACCCCGAACGCAATGTGAACGAAGGCCTGGGCTACATGTGGAATCCGAACAAGGTCATGCTTGTAGCGGACGGAAAAGAAATTGATATGGTACCCGCCAATGCCACGGAGGAAGAAAAGGCTGCACAGCTTCAACGACTCATGGTGAAATACCCCGACCAGGAAATCAAGGAGAAACCCATTACCCTTATGCAGGGCCTCATGAACCCGGATTTGTGGATTACTGCTGCGGGGCAGGTGTTCTACTCTGTCTCCATCGGTTTCGGTATCGTCTGCACCTATGCGAGTTACGTTGAACGCCGCAAAGATATTGCCCTTTCCTCTCTCACGGCCAATGCCGCCAACGAAGTGGCCGAAGTGGGTCTGGCCGGCATGATGATTATCCCCTCCGCCGTGGCGCTGCTCGGCGTAGCCGCAGCTGCCGGCACCAGCACCTTCGGGCTGGGCTTCAACGTGCTGCCGCAGGTGTTTGCCAGCATGCCCGGTGGCCAGATTTTCGGCACCATGTTCTTCTTCCTGCTCTCCATTGCTGCCATTACCAGCGCCATTTCGATTCTGCAACCCGCCGTGGCCTATATTGAAGAATTCTGGCAGCTGCGCCGCATCCAGAGCGTGACCATCATAGCGCTGCTGCTCATCGTGGGTTCCCTGCTGGTGGTGTGGTTCACGGGCGATGGGCTCATTGCGTTAGACACCCTGGATTTCTGGTTAGGCACCATGAGCCTCTACATCAGCTCTGCCACCTTCCTCATTGTGTTCCGCGTGTGGGGCACCGATAAGGGGCTGGCCGAGCTCCGCAGCGGTGCCCGTATGCCCATTCCCCGCTTCATCGCTTTCATCATCAACTGGGTAACGCCGGGCATCATGCTCTTCATCTTCGCCGCCTGGCTGTACAAGAACCTGTTTGTGCAGCAGAGCTACCACATCACCAACCTGATGGAAGGCAAAATGGGCGCCATCATCCCGCTGGTGTGGGTCGGTATCGTGCTCATCTTCTTCTGCTTCGTGGCCCACACATCCCGCCGCTTCCACAAGGACAATGATGCCGCGGAACAGAAAGACCGACTGCCCTACTCCTGACACCGCGCATGAGCATGCATCAAAAGAACGATCAGTGGACCAGCAACCTGGGCGTCATGCTTGCCGTGGCCGGCAGTGCCATCGGTTTCGGTAACTTCCTGCGCTTCCCCGGTCTGGCTGCCCAATATGGCGGCGGTGCCTTTGTGGTGGCCTATTTCTGCTGCTTCCTGCTGCTGGGGCTCCCCCTCTGCTGGGTGGAATGGAGCATCGGCCGCCGCGGTGGTGTGCTGGGCGGCCACAGCCCGGCCTCCGTGTTCCAGCTTATCTCCGGCGGCAAACCGCTGTGGAAATACCTGGGCATCATGGGCATTCTGGCGGGGCTGAGCATCAACGTGTACTATGTCTACATGGAAGGCTGGACCATCGGCTACGCCTGGAACACCGCCATGGGCAACCTCAATTTAGACACCCCGAAGGCATATAGTGACTACTTCTCCAACTTCGTGGGCATGGGAGCAGACGGCCACTTCTTCAGCGGGCAGACCAGCGTACCCATCTTCTTCCTGCTGGCCATGGGCGCGAATTTCTGGCTCATTTACCGCGGTGTGAGCAAAGGCATTGAGTGGTTCTGCAAGTGGAGCATGCCCCTGCTCTTCCTTGTGGCCATCATCCTGCTGGTGCGCGTGCTCACCATGGGCACACCGGATGCCGCCCACCCCGAGCGCAGCGTAAACGAGGGGCTGGGATACATGTGGAACCCGGATAAGACCATGCTGGTTGATACCGCCAGCGGTAAATCCATCGGCATGGTGCCGGCCGGTGCCACCGATGAAGAAAAAGCCTCCCTGCTCACCCGCCTGCAGACCGAATACCCGGAAACCACCATCGGCGAAAAGAAAATCACTTTCTGGCAGAGTCTCTTTAACCCGGAAATGTGGCTGCGGGCCGCCGGGCAGGTCTTCTTCTCACTCTCCGTGGGCTCCGGCTCCATCTGCTGTTATGCCAGCTATGTGCGCCGCCGCAAAGATATTGCGTTGAGCGCCCTGAGTGCCGGGGCTGCCAACTCCGTAACCGAAATAGGCCTGGCAGGGCTCACGATTGTACCAGCAGCCCTGGCGCTGCTGGGTGTGGCCGCAGCAGCCACCGTGGGCACTTTCGGGCTGGGCTTCAACGTGCTGCCGCAGGTATTTGCCGCCATGCCGGGCGGGCAGTTCTTCGGGGTATTGTTCTTCATTCTGCTCTTCATCGGAGCCGTGACCAGCGCGCTCTCGCAGGTGCAGCCGGCTGTCTCCTTTGTGGAGGAATACTGGAACCTGCGCCGCGGCCAGAGCATTGCCCTGGTGGCAGGGCTGCTCGCAGTGGGGGCCTTCATCATCATCTGGTACACCAGGGATATGCTTGCGCTGGACAGCATCGACTTCTGGGTAGGCAGCCTCATCCTCTATGTGACCACCGGGCTCAACCTCATCTTCTTCAACCACGTGTGGGGCACGAAGAACGGCATGGAGGAGCTCAAGGATGGCTCTGCCATCACCCTGCCCCGCGCCACAACCTTCATCATCCGCTGGATTACCCCGGCCATCATGGTGGTCATCTTCGGCGCCTGGCTCTACCAGGAACTCTTCATCACCCGCAGCCCCTATGTGGCCAACATTGTGGAAGGCCGCATCGGCGCCATTCTGCCACTACTCTGGGCTGTGGGCATCACCATCTTCTTCTGCATTGTGGCGGGCACCTCCCGCCGCTTCAACAAATAATCTCCACCAACCGTCACAACCTACCGTGAGCACACAAAAGAAAACAGAAAACTGGAACACCAACCTGGGCGTAGTACTGGCTGTAGCCGGCAGCGCCATCGGCTTCGGTAACTTCCTGCGCTTCCCCGGGCTGGCAGCCCAGTACGGCGGCGGCGCTTTCATGATTGCCTACTTCACTGCATTCCTGCTGCTGGGTATCCCGCTGAGCTGGGTGGAGTGGGCCATTGGCCGCAAGGGTGGCACCCTGGGCGGACACTCCACTGCCAGCATCTTCTACCTCATTGGAGGCAAATCCCGCTGGAAGTACCTGGGTGTGGCCGGCGTGGTCTCCACCATCGGCATCGCCATGTACTATATTCCGCTGGAAAGCTGGACCGTCGGCTACGCCTGGCACACCGCCATGGGCAACCTGAACCTGAGCACCAGCGAAGAATACGGCAATTTCTTTGCCAACTATGTGGGGCTCACCGGCGATGGCTCGCTGTTCTACGGTGGCGGCAGCCAGCTCGTCTTCTTCGCCCTGGCCATTCTGGCCAACATGTACGTGATTTTCCGCGGTGTGGGTAAGGGCATTGAATGGTTCTGCAAGTGGAGTATGCCTGTGCTGCTCATCACCGCCTTCATCATCCTGGCCCGCGTGCTCACCCTGGGTACGCCGGATGCCACCCACCCCGAGCGCAATGTGAGCCAGGGTCTGGGCTACATGTGGAATCCCACCAAGACCATGCTCGTGGTCGATGGCAAGGAAGTGGAAATGGTGCCTGCCCATGCCACTGCGGAGCAGAAAGATGCCCTGGTGCAGCAGATTCAGGCCGCCAACCCCGGCAAAGCTGTGGAGGAAAAGCACATTTCCCTGACCCAGGGGCTGCTGAACCCCGAAATGTGGCTCACCGCTGCCGGCCAGGTATTCTTCTCGCTCTCCATCGGTTTCGGCACCGTGTGCTCCTACGCCAGCTATGTGCGCCGCCGCAAGGATATTGCCCTGAGCTCCATCACCGCCAATGCCGCCAATGAAGCGATAGAAGTGGGGCTGGCCGGCATGATGATTATCCCCGCCGCCGTGGCACTGCTCGGCGTGGTGGCCGCCGCCGGTTGCGGCACCTTCGGGCTGGGATTCAACGTGCTGCCGCAAGTGTTTGCCAGCATGCCCGGAGGCCAGTTCTTCGGCACGCTCTTCTTCGTACTGCTCTTTATCGGCGCTATCACCAGTGCCATTTCCATGCTCCAGCCTTCTGTGGCCTTCCTGGAGGAATTCTGGGAACTGAGCCGCATGCAGAGCGTGGCACTGGTAGCTTTCCTGGTCACCGTGGGCACGCTTCTGGTAGGCTGGTTCACCGAAGGCCTCATGGCACTGGACACCATGGACTTCTGGTTCGGCACCATGTTCCTCTACCTCACCTCCTGCCTCTTCTTCACCATCTTCAACGTGGTATGGGGCACAAAGAATGGA
>JAFXDR010000150.1 GCA_017521145.1 Akkermansia sp.
ATCTGCCTCATCGTAGCCGAAGCAGGCGGGCTGAACCGCGGTCCCCCACTCAACCACCTTGCGCCCGCGTTCATCATAGCGGTAGCAAGAGGTGTTGCCCAGCGCATCGGTGATGGTGGCAGGTGCATCATGGTGCGCATCGTAGGCCGTGGTGGTCGTGTTGCCCGCTGCATCGGTCACGCTGGTGGTGCGCCCGGCAAGATCCGTCACCGTGGTGGTGGCGTTGCCCCGGCCATCGGTTTTAGTAAACTGCATACCGCTGACTGTGTAGCTGCGGCTGGAGGTAGTGGTGATGCCTGCCGTGTCCTTCTGCGAAATCGCAAAACCGTCCACCGTCACCGCCTCAGCGGTGATGCTGCTGGTCGGCACAGTGCTGTATTGCGTTCGTTTCGTACCATTGTTATACACCGCCCAATCCACAGAAGTCAAGCCACGTTCGCTGACAGAAATCATTTTACCTTCCAGCGTGGAATTCAACTGCGAGATGAGCTGCTTTTGCACACTCACCAGCAAGCCGCCCACCGCATTGTAGCGCGTTTGCGTGCGGCTGGAGAACACACCTTCCTCCATCTGCTCCAGCGCGTAGGTAAACTCCGTGATGGGTGAATTGCTGGTGTTCGGCTCCTCTGCCAGCGCGAGAGTCTGCTTCAGCACATTGCCAAAGGAATCATACTCATAGAGCGTGGGGTATGGGAATAGGCTGAAAGCTTCACCATATCTTCGTTCTATTCATCTTATTTGAATCAGTGCAGGAAAAGGCTTGATTACGAAGCAGAATATGTTAGTCTTGTCTTATTCTCATTGGTATTATTTTGGTTATGCTTAAACAATACCAGAGAACGAACAAGTAGAGTTTCCATTGCGACATGCCTGTTCGCGACTCCGTCGCTCCCGATTAGGACATGGGATGGTAACACGATGTTCATATTTTACAAAAAAGTATACTCTAGCCATGGGAGATTTAGTATGCGATACATGACAAAACTTTTAGCGGATGTTGTGTTTTTATTTATTCAATATATTGTTGTAGCCTTTATTGGATATCAACAGGAACAGTACTATGATGTTCAGATATACGCTGATAGGGCTAATTTGTGGAGCGGTTGGAAATTACAATACGATATAAATAAAATAAATGCCTTGTACCCAGGTCTTGTGAGCCCGGTAGGAGATGGTTACGGTTTTTTGGATGAACCGAGCTACGAGCACTGGTGTAAGTTGCAAAATAAAGAAAGCCATTTAGGCTTATTTAGGAATTTATATCAATTTTGGTTAGAGATGAACAACGTATGGATAAATATCCCTCCCTGCATAAAAAATAGTAAGGTAGATGAACCGTTGAGATTCCATAATGGAAAGCTTCTTACTAAAGGCTCTTACTTCTTTTGCTATGGTTATCAGGAAGTTGAACAACATCATCCATTCCAGCTATTTGATGCGAGTTCTAACATCATTCATGATCCAATATACGATTTTTTTGTACAATTGAAATCAAATTCTTGGGTTATCGCCTTTCCTAAGCAAGTTAATGAATCTTACAATATTGAGATTATGGAAGTTGTAAATCCTCTCAATCAACTTGTGATTAAGATTCCTCAAAGAACTGAAAGATGCATTCTGAATAGTGATAATGAATTAATAAGGGAATTGCCATTTGGTTCTTATTTGTTCAGCACTAAAACAGGTCATCTTCTATTGATGTCTGTAGGCAAAACACGCGAAGATTCTCACCTTCGCGTGTTCTGTGGTTTTTTAGAGGAATATATTTACAGTTTTATTTATTTCTTCCAAATATTATTTGTTGTGGTTTTTTGAATCCGCCTCTTATAACAGTTTCTCTAAAAGTTGTGCCCGGAACTGGCATGCCACCCTTGGCGACTGGCTCATAATTTTACGCGATGGATTCGTGCCCATTGGGGGATTGAAAACCAATTACCCTGGGTGCTGGATATGGCCTTCAATGAAGATGCCAGCCAGAAGAGGGTGGGGTATTCAGCGGAGAATTTCCCGCGTTTGCTGCGCTTTGCTCGAAATATCCTCAAACGATACAAAGATACTCATCATACTAAGTTATCCTATCGCTCTATGAAGTTCAAGGCAGCCTTGCAGGAAGACTTTGCTTTAGAGGTCCTTAAGTCTGTATTTGTATGACCCGCTTTGCATGACACTACTCCAATGCGTTTGCCCTGGAGCTGGAAGAAGAGCTGCTTGACATATTACCCCAATCTGGTATACAAATTACCATTAATCTGCCTAAATCATATTACTTCTACATATGCCCAGCTTCTTTTCCCTGAACAGCACGCTTCTGTTTCTTGTTCTTTTCTCTACAGGATGCTCATGCACGCCCGGAATAGCCCCGGAATCTGTTGCCCGGAAAACACTGGAGTTTCGCTTCTGCAATGGGGAAATCGTCAATTTCCACTTTAAGGAAAACAATCTGTGTATGTTTCCCGAGATTCCAGAAGGTTACGGAAATTCCGTTGAATATAGAAAAACAGGGGTAGATACCGCTACCCTTGAATGCGAAGTATGGGAATCCATCGGTACATACACCATGCATTTTTCATCTCCAAGCGGTGGCTCGGCATCTTACGCCGGGGTGATAGAAGGAGCTGACGAACAGGAAAATAACATTCCATTCCTGCTTAAATAGCATCACCACGCTCCACCACCGCTGGAAAGCATGCAAGCTGTTGTCACATTCTCCGGTTGACACACAAATGGAATTATTCTAATATATACGCCATGAAGTCACTTATTTATGGAGCAATCATGATGTTCGTGTGTGCCCTCGGTGCAGAGGGCGCCTTGCGGATAGCAAGCCTGCACCCCCTGCTCAGCGACATGGCGCGCCAGGTGGGCGGCACAGAGGTGGAAGTGGTGGACTTATTCCCGGAAAACGGCGAATTGCACGCCTTTGAGCCCACAGCAGCCCATGTATCTGCCGCCGCCGGCGCACAACTGGTTCTGGCCTGTGGCAAAGGGGTGGAGCCGTATCTGAATGACTTGCGGGATTCCCTGCCTGCCGGCACAAAAATAATAGAACTGGGTGGCGCAGTACCGACTGTCTACCTGCCCGGCACCCGCATTGCAGACCCCCACTGGTGGAATACCCCTTCAGCCATGAAACGGGCCTCACGCACACTGCGCACAGCACTGGCAGAAGCCGCGCCGGAACACAAAGAATCCTTTGCCAGCGGGCAGAAACGATACGCCGCACAGATGGATGAACTGGCCCGCGAGGCAAGGCTGGCATTTTCCGGTATCCCGCAGGAAAAGAGAGTCCTGATATGCTCGCATGCGGCCATGAACCATTTCTGCAAGGAATTCGGGTTTACCGCCATTGCCATACACGGGATAGCCCACGAAAGTGAGGGCGATACCGCCAGTCTCGCGCATATTTTGTCGGAGTTGAGGCAACAGAAGGCCTCCTGCCTGTTCTACGGAGTGAACGAATCACCCAAGGTGCTGCAGACCATCGCTACCCAGGTAGGTGCAGAAACCCGGCCTCTCGCGCTGGATGGCATCTACCCGGCGGCTCCCACCTATGCAGATATTTTCCGTTTCAACGTGAAAAACATCGCAGAAGGGCTCAGCCGCTAAAACCAGGCCAGCATGTCTTGCAAGCGCATTGACAACTCACGGCCAGAGCCATAGAATTACCCCAGCAAACCATGTCGCCGCGCACTACATTTCTGCTCACGCTGGCGGGAGTCCTGCTGGTCGGGGCACCCCTGCCCCTGCTTACCCGGGTGGCTGAACAAAGCCCGGCAGAAACCAGTGCAGAAGCGGCAGTGCGCCAGCCTGTATATGCCACCCTGCGATTCACCGGCACCCCGCAGGCATTCCGGCTGCGGGGCAGCAAGGATGCATGGAAGGAAATGGATGCCGCTTCACCAAGTCAGGATTTTGAACTGGAACTACCACTGAGCGGGAGAATCGAAATAGAAGTGGAAGCCCGTTGGGAATCCACAGAGCCACAAGCCGTCACCCTCACGCTGGAACCCGATGGCTACGAATCCCGCAGTGAAACCCAATGGAAAGAGGCAGGCAGCAATACCCTGCACAGCATTTTCACATTCATATGGTAAACGGGCAACATGACCACATTTGCTGGGGCGGTGGCCAGCACCACCACACGCACCACCACCTGGTGCTGCGCGGGGTGACGGCGGGCTATGCCTCAATCCCTGCATTGGATGCCATCAACCTGCAGGCATCCTGTGGTCACACCCTGGCCCTCATGGGGCCGAACGGGGCTGGCAAATCCACCCTGCTCAATGTGCTGGCCGGGCTTCTTCCCCCCTGGCATGGGGAGATTCTCTGGCATAATACACCGCTGGCAGAGCACCGCCACGAAATCGCCTATCTGCCCCAGCGCAGCGAAGTCAACTGGCAATTCCCCATCACCGTGCGCCAGCTGGTGGAAATGGGGCGCTACCCTGCGGTGGGGGTATGGAATCCCCTCCGCCAGCACGATAGAGAAATTGTGGAAAAAGCACTCTGCACCCTGGGGCTGCAGGATTTGCAGAAGCGGCAGATTGGCGCCCTGAGTGGCGGGCAGCAGCAGCGCTGCTTCCTGGCTCGGGCCCTGGCGCAGGAAGCCCATATTCTGTTGCTGGATGAGCCTTTCACCGGGCTCGATGTGCCGGGGAGTGAAGCCCTGGCGGCGCTGCTGCGTTCATTGGCCTCAGAGGGGCGCCTGGTCATCGCCTCGCACCACGATTTAGCCACCGCCCCGCAGATATTTGACCAGGCTATGCTGCTGCGCCGTCAGCTGATAGCTGTGGGCTCTGTGGCTGATGTACTGACACCAGAAAACCTCAACAGAGCTTTCAACCGCGCATGAATGAATTCATCCAGTTCCTGCATGAACCCCTGGCGCAACGCAGCCTGTGGGCCTGCGGGGTCATTGGATTTTCCAATGGATTTGTGAGCGCATTGGTGGTGCTGCGCCGCTCCTCGCTGCAGATTGGCACCCTGTCCTGCGCCCTGCTGCCGGGAATCGCCCTGGCCATCCTGATTTTCGGGCTCTTCCAGCTGAGCATCCTGCTGGGGGCCGTCATGGCCGGGCTCATGGTGGGGCTGGGGTCTCTGTTTGTCTCGCGCACCTCGCGCATGGATCACGACACAGCCCTCTCCGTGCTGCACACCACAGCCTTTGCCCTGGGCTATATCATCCTCATCGGGCTGGGGCTCCAGCAGAAAGTGGATGACTGGCTCTTCGGCAGTATCATGAGCATGGGCAATGCCGATTTATGGATTGCCTACTGCATCGGCGCAATTGCGGTACTGAGCATCACCGCCTTGCAGCGGCCCCTGCTCATCGCGCTGTTCGACCCCCGCGCCGCTGCCACCATGGGTATTCCCACGCGCGCCCTCAACTACGGTATCTTTGCCCTCATCATCCTGGTGCTGGTTTCCTCGCTCCAGGCCGTGGGAGCCTTCCTGACCCTGGGGCTGCTTGTCGCCCCGGCGGCCACCATGTACCTGCTCACCGACCGCGCCGCATGGCTTTTCTGGGGTGGCGGGCTCATCGGCGGCCTGGGGGCCATTGCAGCATTTTTCCTTTCCTTCCCCCTGGGCTGGCATCTCGGAGCCACCATCATCGTAGTACTGGGCACCCTGTTCCTGCTGGCCTACATCTTTTCACCCCGTTACGGGCTGCTGCGTCACCGCAAAAAATAACGCACTCCCTCCGGTGCATACGCCTTTTCTACTTGCGCCCGGAAAGGGTATATGCTAGTATGATGCGCGTATGAAACTCTCACTTTCTCCCCGCTCCGCCAAAGGTTTCACCCTTATCGAGCTTATCATCGTCATCGCCATTCTGGCCACTCTGTCCAGTATCGCCTATCCCACCTACATGAGCATCCAGACCAATGCCGCCCGCACCGCAGCCAAGAAGAGCTGCACCGACATTGTGTCCGCTGTGGAAAGCTTCAAGCAGGACAACAACGGCATGCTGCCCTACAACACAGAACTGGCCGTACCCGATGACAAGGACCAGATGTACCTGAGCACCACCGCTGGCCAGGATGCCGATATGATCAAGATTCTCACCAACCGCGAAGGTGATGACGTGGAACGCCGCCTGAACTCCACCCGCTCCATCTACCTGAAAGCCGATGAGCAGGAACAGCCCAGCGAAGGGCTCTTTGTGGACAGCATGGGTGACATTCACTTCTACGATGCCTGGGGCAAGCCCTTCCACATCGTCCTCTGCGAAGAAGATGAAGGTGCCATTGACCCCTTCACCACCCGCCGCTACCGTGGCAAGAACTGCCTTGTATACAGCACCGGCCCCGATGGTGAAGGCATGGCTGTCATTGAACCGGCAGACACGGAGAAAAAGTCCAGGAAGGGCAAGAAGATGAGCAAGAAGGAAAAGCAGGCCGCTGCCGAGGCCGCTGCTGCCGCCGCCGAGCTCATGGAAGAAGCCCTGGAGGACAACGTATACTCTTGGAAGAACCAGAAGTAATTAATGAATCAATACATCACAGACGACGTTCGTCTCACGGGCATTCGCCCGCTGATATCTCCCGCCATTCTCATGGAGGACTTCCCGGCCTCGCCGGAAGCCACCCGCATGGTGTACGAAACCCGCCACGCATTCCAGCGCATCCTCACCGGAGAGGATGACCGCCTGGCGGTCATCGTGGGGCCCTGCTCCATTCACGACACCAAAGCCGCCATCGAATACGCCGGTCTTCTGGCCGAAGCGGCTAAGAAATATGAGAAAGACCTGCTGCTCATCATGCGCGTCTACTTTGAAAAGCCCCGCACCACCGTTGGCTGGAAAGGGCTTATCAACGACCCGTTCATGGATGAGACCTACAACATCAACAGCGGTCTGCGCATGGCTCGCGGGCTCCTGGTGCGTCTTTCCGAAATGGGAATCCCCGCTGCCACCGAGTTCCTCGATGTCATTACCCCGCAGTATATCAGCGACCTCATCGTCTGGGGTGCCATTGGCGCCCGCACCACCGAAAGCCAGGTTCACCGCGAACTGGCCAGTGGTCTTTCCATGCCCATCGGCTTCAAGAACGGCACCACCGGCTGCGTGCAGATCGCGGTGGATGCCATCGTCTCCGCCGAGCATCCGCACTGCTTCCTCTCCGTGACCAAGCAGGGTGTATCCGCCATCGTCTCCACCAAGGGCAACGAAGGCTGCCACCTGATTCTGCGAGGCTCCACCGATGGCCCGAACTACAGCGCCGAACACGTGGAAAACGCCTGGAATACCCAGCAGAAAGCCGGTATCTCCAACCGCATCATGATTGACTGCTCCCACGGCAACAGCCACAAGGACTGGAAACAGCAGCCCGTAGTAGCCACCAGCGTGGCTGAGCAGCTGGCTGCCGGCGGCAACCACATCGGCGCGGTCATGATTGAAAGCAACCTCTGCTCCGGCAACCAGAAATGCACCCCGGACATGAAGTACGGCGTAAGCATCACCGATGCCTGCATCGACTGGAACGGAACCCTGGGCATGTTCGATATCCTGGCCGCAGGCGTGCGCGCCCGCCGGGCGAAGCTCGCTCAATAACGCTCCATTTCAGTAAGACCTTCAAATCCCCGGTTGCCCACCAGCAGCCGGGGTTTTATTTCATGCGGTGAATCCAGATGTGCAAGCGGCGGCACAGGCGCATCCAGAACACGCAGAAACCGCGCAGGAACACCACCACAATCAACGCCCCGGCTCCCATCCACAGGCCCGCAGCCCAGCCATATACCTGCCACCCGGCCACCGCACAGCCCACCGCCACCGGCAGCCCCAGCAGCACCGCCAGCAGGTAAATCCACATGGCACGCGGCTGCCGCCCCAGGCAGGCGGAAGTGAAGCTGCAAATGCAGAATCCGAATATGGTCAGTACAGCAGGCATGGTATCAACCCTTACTCTACGATATACCACCGCACGAATCAAGAAAAAACATGCGCATCACGGAAAGCCGGAGAACAAACCGGCATGCCATTTCGCGTCATCGGCAGCTTTCCGCTTGCTTGTGCGGTGGAGATTCCCTACACTGCGCAGGTATCACGCATGCGTCTGTTCATTCTGCCAATCCTCCTGCTGATATGCAGCACCTGGAGCACCGCTGCCCCGCAACTCAGGGAGCGGCGCACCGGCTCTGTGCCGCAGGCGGTGCACCCGTGGTGGAAGAGCGTGCAGAGCGCCATCATGAGCATCCAGCGCCACGGCTCCGGGCGCTACAGCACCAGCGAGCAGGCCAAACAGGCGCTCGTTTCCTCTTTCCGCTGGAATGAACACTACCGCCGCCCGCAGCTCAATGCCCTGGCGGCGCGCCCCTCATTCTGTTCATCGGCCGTGTGGGTAGCCACACTTTCCGCCCTGCTGCAGTGGGAGGAAAAGAACCGCCGCCGCGTCATTTCCCCTGAGGCATGGCAGGCGCTGCTGCCGCATCTGGAAAAAGACGGCATCGGCCCCTGGGGATACGCGAATGCCAATGGCCCCGGCTTTGCCCTGCTGGTGCACAAACTGGGTGCCGGATTCAGCTTCACCGACTGGAAGAAAGCCCGGCCTTCCGATGTGCTGAAAATCTGGTGGAACGACCACATCGGCGGGCAGGAACGCGGGCACATCGTCATTCTGGTGAAAGACGAGGGAGATACCGCCTGCGTCTGGTCATCGCACATGGAGAAAGACGGCCAGCCCGGCGGCTACGGCATCCGCCGCTACCCGAAAAGTGCCATGAAGCGCGTACTCTTCACCCGCATCACCCAGCCAGCCGCATTCAACCGCGCCAGCAAGCTGCCGGACGACCCGTGGCTCACCAGGCTCATGACGGAAAACACCACCTGGGCCGAATGCGTGCGCCGCTGCGGCATCTGGCATTAAATCAAGGATTGCGTTGTACGCCATGGAGGAGCGACAGATGGAAAATTACCGGAGCATTAATCGCGCACCGGATACTCACAGAAAGTTTTTTCCGCTCCTGCGGAGCGGGTGAAAACGCGCTGCGCGCGTGTGAAAAGTGAAAACAGGCTGGCGCCTGCGTGAAAACCCGCGCCGTTGGCGCGGGTGAGTTCTCTTTTAATCGCGCACCGGATA
>JAFXDR010000151.1 GCA_017521145.1 Akkermansia sp.
CGCATCACAAATGCGGAGTTACAGGGATGCCCAACGGGTAGCACATGATGTACAAAATGAAGAATTCCCTGCGGCATAGCGCAGGGGAAATGCAACAAGCGCTGAGATGCATCTCAGCGCTTGTTTGTCTATCCGGAGCGGCGGGAGCCGCGACCGCTTTTCTCATTCTGCATCCGGCGTTCTGAAATCTGCATTCACTTCCAGCCGCCGCCGAGGGCGGTGCAGAGCTGGGCGAGCTTGAGGCGGATATTCTGGCGTGTGGAGATGATGTTGAGCTCCGAGGAAAGCCAGGCGCGCTCAGCTGCGGCCACGCTCAGGAAATCGGCCATGCCTTCGTGGTGCAGACGCAGGGAGAGGGAGGCAGATTCCTTATTGGCGGCGCAGGAGGCCTCGTACTGCGGCAACTGGTTGGTGAGTTTTGCGTATTCGATGAGGCATTGCTCCACCTCGGCAAAGGCAGCCAGCACGGTCTTGCGGTAGTTCTGCATGCTGCCCAGCTGGTTGAGCTCCGCCTGCTTCACGGCCTCGTTGAGCGCCACACGGTTCAGGAGGGTCTGGCTGGCAGAAGCACCCAGGTTCCAGGCGCTGCTGGCCCAGAATTTCGAGAAATCAGTACCGGCGGCAGAGGAAGCACCGCCCGTGAGCGAAATCTTCGGGAAGAGGTTCGCCACGCTCACACCGATGCGGGCGGTAGCGGCGTGCAGGTCATGCTCAGCGCGGATGACATCCGGGCGGCGGCGCAGCAGCTCGCTGGGCAGCCCGGTGGGCACCGTGGGCACCAGGTTGTATATCTTCTGCGGCGGCAGTTTCAGCGCTATGTTATCCACCGTGGTACCCAGCAGATTGGCCAGGGTGGTCTCGCAACTGCGGATACCGGCCTGCTGGGCGGGAATCTGCGCGCGGGTGGAAGCAATGGTGGAGCGCGATTCTGCCAGTGCCAGGGCGCTTTCCATACCGGATTCGTAGCGTTCCTGGGTCACCTTGTAGGTGCGTTCCTGGTATTCGAGCTGCTCGTAGGCAATGCGCAGGCTCTCCTTGGCAGATATCCACTGGAAATAGGCTGCGGCAATGCTGGAAGCCAGTGCCGCACGGGTGGCGGCGGCGGCGGCTTCGGTAGAGCCCAGGGAAGCCATGGCGGCCTCAATCTCGCGGCGGGTACCGCCCCATACATCCGGCGACCAGGAGGCTGAGAGCCCGCCGTTCCACTTACCGTGGGAGGTCGAGATATCGAAATTGCCGCTATTGGAGCCACCGGCGCTCAGCCCCAGTGTGGGGAACAGGCTGCTTTGCGTGGCGCGCAGGGCAGACTGCGCCTTTTCGATGGCCAGCGCAGCGCTCACCATATCCGGGTTGGCGGCAAAGCCGCCTTCAATCAGGCGGGTGAGCTGCGGGTCGCGGAAGCAGTGCCACCATTCCTCCAGCGTGTGCTTATCGGAACCGGGCGGCAGAGCATTCACCCAGGTGGCGGGCAGCTCGGGCGCCCGGGCTCCGGCAAAATCCGGCCCCAGGGTGCAGGATGCCAGCAGAAGGGCGCTCAGGGAAAGGGGAAGCATGTTTTTCATATCAGTCAGGAAAAAGGAGAAGGTGTAATATTTATTCGTGTCTCAGGGCATCGATGGGGTCCAGGCGGGAGCCTTTCCAGGCAGGATACCAGCCGAACACAATGCCGATTACAGCGGCCACGGTCACCGAAAGCGCCATGGCCGATACCGAGGTGGCCACCGGCCAGCCCATCTGCTGGCTCACGATGCTGGAGGCGATGCGCCCCACCGCTATGCCGATGATGCCGCCAATGGTGCAGAGCAGCACGGCTTCCAGCAGGAATTGCCACATGATATCACGCGGACGTGCACCCACAGCCATGCGGAGGCCGATTTCGCGGGTGCGCTCAGTCACGGAAACCATCATGATATTCATGATGCCCACACCGCCCACAACCAGAGAAATCATGGCCACAGAGATAAGCAGGCTGCTGATGGTGGAGGTGGTATCAGTCATCATCTTGACGAACTGCGAGCGGTCGCGCATGTTGAAATCATCCAGCACGCCGGGTTCCAGCCCATGCTGGCGACGCAGGATGGGGGTCATGGCATCCATGGCCTTGTTGGGGTCCTGCCCATCGCGCACCTGCACCGCAATCGAATCGACCGTGCGGGTCCGCAGCGGATGCGGGGCATTCGTGTACGGCTGCAGATCGCTGCCGGGATAGAAGCTGACCGAGGTCGTGGGGAAGGTATCAGTCGAGGAGACCTTGGCAGAATTGGCCGAGCCACCCTTACTGATGACCGCCGAACCGCTGGAGCCCATCAGGCGGGTGCGGATGCTGGTCCAGGGGAGGATGAGGCAGTCGTCCTGGTCGTTGCCCATACCGTCTGCTCCCTTGCTCTCAAGCACACCGATGACGGTGAACACCACATCCTTCACGCGGATATCCTGGCCGATGGGGTCGGTATCGGCATAGAGTTCCTTGGCAATGGTGTTGCCAATCAGGCACACGCGGCTGGCTTCATCCACCTGCTTGGCAGAAAAGGCATTGCCGCGGGCCACCTTCCAGCCTTCGATGGAGAGGTACTGCTCATTGCCCCCCATGATGGAGCGCGGGCTCCAGTTCTGGTTGCCCACAATCACCTGGCCGCTGGCACGCACCACCGGCGAGGCCGCCTTCACAAACTCCGGGCAATCCTGCACGAGGGCTGCGGCATCCGTAGCAAAAAGGGAAGCCCTGCCCCCCATGCCGGTATTCACACCAGCCGTGCTCACCGAAGCGCCGCTGATAGTCACCACATTGGTACCCATGGAGGAGAACTTATCGGCCACCTGCTTCTTGGAGCCTTCGCCAATCTCCATGATAGCCACCACGGCGGCAATACCAATCACGATACCCAGCACGGTGAGCGCCGCACGCATGGGATTGCGCACCAGGGCTTTCAGACAGGTTACAAGTAAGGTATTGAACTTCA
>JAFXDR010000152.1 GCA_017521145.1 Akkermansia sp.
CCCTGGGCCGCTCTTTTGCTCGTTCCTGCTGGGTTTTCCTGAGCGGAATGGGAATGATGATTTCCATTCTGCCGCTGTTTATGATGGGCTATTCCTGGTGGATACTGCGTTCCCGCGGTATCACGATGTGGGATGCCCGTTGCGGCACGCTGCCCCTGCAGTTCAAACCGACCACGCTTTTACGCCAATTCATGGCTGTGCTGGTGCTTTTTTTCTGCTTCCATGTTTTTTCATACTGCATTCAGCCT
Source organism: Akkermansia sp. (assembly GCA_017521145.1). Lineage (GTDB taxonomy): Bacteria > Verrucomicrobiota > Verrucomicrobiia > Verrucomicrobiales > Akkermansiaceae > Akkermansia. The sequence continues at coordinate 249 of JAFXDR010000152.1, forward strand.
TGGATGCCTGCATTTGTGGATGCCGTGGAGCAGCAATCGCCTGAGGCTGGTAAGACTCTGCGCAAGTGGATGCAGATGCTTCCCGATACAGCCGAGAAAAAAGCCTGAGACTATCTCAGGCTTTTTTCATCCCCATGCTGCAGGGGGAGACCGCATGCAAGCTTGGCTTTCTGCATTCAAAAAGTATTCTTGATTTGTTGACAATGGCTGCACTTGCTGTATAATAATTGCATGGCAACTGTACGTATTTACGGGACGGAAAACCGCCCCTCGCAGCCTTCTTTTTACATTTTCAACCGTGTGGATGAGAACACGCTGCCTGCTATCATCAAGGCGATGGGCGGGGCCGAGAACGTGGCATTCATGGTGGAAGAAGTGCTGATTCCCTCTCCCGCTGTCATGAAGATTGTCAACGATAGCGGCAGCAGAATTCTTTCCTTCAACTTCCGCAAGAGCGACAGCCGCACCCTGCGCGAAAAGATTATGCAGCTCAAGCAGGAAGGGCTGGATGTGCTCTACCTTCCCGGGCGTCCGAACAGCATTATCGGCACGATTTCGGATGTGCCCATGCCCTTCATGATGCAGCTGGGTGCTCTGCACATTGCCCCGGTGCCTGTTTTTGTGGGTGGTTTCCGCAACCATGTGCGCCGGGCCTTTACTGCCGGGCTCGACTACGAATGGGTCACGGTGGATTTCCTGCCCAAGTTGCAGTCGGGGCCGCAGACGGGTGAGCGCCTGCTGGAAGTGTGGCTCGAGGCCTGCTACACGCGCTTTAACCAGAACCCGGCGTTCGAGAAATCGCTCCCCCGTATGCTGGTGGAGGGTATGAAAAAGAATGCGAATGTAGAACTGGTGGATGGCCTGGATGGCACCAGCCTGCCGTATGGCAAAATGCTGGGGGTGGCCATGGCGCTTTCCCGCTGGTTCAAGAAGAATGTCGCAGAGCCGCGACTGGGCATCATTCTGCCTCCGGGAAAAGGCGGAGTCATTGCCAATATCGCCTGCTTCCTGGCCGGAATCGTGCCGGTCAACATCAACTATACCTCCTCTGAGGCGGCTTTCGAAAGCATTGTGCGCCAGAGTGGAATCAAACACTTTGTGACAGCCCGTGCCTTTATGAGCAAGCTGCCGCAGTTCCCCTGGCCCAAGGGGGAATCCATCATTCATCTGGACAAGACACTCAAGGGACTGGGCATGGCCAAGATTGCCAGCTGGGTGGCCTTTGCCAAGTTTGCCCCGGTATCTGTTATTGCGAAAACATTTAATCTGGATGCCCGCAGCAGGGATGATGAAGCCGCGCTGCTGTTCACCTCCGGGTCATCGGGCGAGCCCAAGGGCGTGCCCCTGAGCCACAAGATGATTCTTGCCAATACGGCGCAGTTGCTCAGCAAGGCCTGGGTGCCGGAGGGCAGCCCCATTCTGTGCAGCCTGCCTATCTTCCACAGCCTTGGGCTCACGTTCACAACCATCATGCCGCTGCTGTATGGCTTCAGCATGGTGACCTATCCCTCTCCGCTGGAGGCTAAGAACCTCAATGAACTGATTGAGAAACACAAGTGTGTGATTGTGCTCTCAACGCCTACCTTTGCCCGCAGCATGCTGCGCCGTGCCCACAAGGATACCTACAAGAGCGTGAAGTATTTTGTGGTGGGTGCTGAAAAATTGCAGAAAGCGCTGTCAGATGAGTTCATTGAGAAATGCGGAGTGCAGCTGCTGGAAGGCTACGGCCTGACCGAGACAACCCCGCTCTGCGGCGTGAACCTCGATAAAATCGGCCCCACGGACGAACAGCCTTATTACGTGCCGGGGGAAAAAGCCGGCACAATCGGGCAGCTGATTCCGGGCCTTGCGGTGCGGATCACTGACCCGGATGATGATGATGTGCGCCTGCCGCTCTCGGAGCAGGGCATGATCTGGTTCAAGGGGCCGAATGTGTTCAGCGGCTATATCGGGCAGGATGAGTTGAACGCTGAAATCTTCCGTGATGGCTGGTTCAAGACCGGTGACCTGGGCTTTGTGGATCTGAATGGATTCCTGACCCTGGGCGGCCGCCGTTCCCGATTCTCCAAGGTAGGTGGCGAAATGGTGCCGCATGAGGTGGTAGAGAATGCAATCGAGGCCTATGTGGAAATACCCGAAGGCTTTACCGGCCGTGCAGTGGCGGTCATGGGCGTGCCCGATGCCGCCAAGGGCGAAGCTCTGGTGCTGCTCTCTGCTGTGCATCACGAGCAGTTGAATCAGGCGCTTGAGGGAATCAGGAACCACTTGATAGCACTCGGGCTGCCGCGTTTGTGGTGCCCGCGCGAAATCATCCCGGTGGAGGCCATTCCCGCTCTGCCCACGGGCAAGATGGACCTGAAGGGCTGCCAGATTCTAGCTTATGAGGCACTGAACATTCCCCACTAATCCATGGAATCTGGAAAAGCGAACAGACCGGTGAATGTGCGCCGGCCTGAGGTGATGGCTCAGGTGACGCAGGATTTAGCCCGTTTCCAGAGCCCGCTGGTGGATTGCATCCGCGAGCAGGGTAATGAACTGGAGCTGCCGGGGGTGCGCCTGTTCCTGGCCGAATCATTCGGCTTTTGCGATGGCGTGAAACGCGCCATCGAGATAGCCTATGCGACCTGCCGGCTCTTCAAGAATCGCCGTATCTGGCTGATTGGTGAAATCATCCACAACCCGGATGTGAACGCCAGTCTGGATGCGCTCGGCATGCTGCATCTGCCCTGGAAGATGGATGACCCGGCCTATGATGCCCTGACTCCGGAGGATGTGGTCATCATGCCTGCATTCGGGGTGCCGGTGGCACTGCGGCAGCGGCTGGAAGCCAGGGGTGTCACCCTGGTGGACAGCACCTGCGGTAACGTCATCAAGGTGTGGCAGCGCGTGCGTACCTATGCCGCCGCCGGGGTGACCAGTATTATTCACGGCAAGGCAAAGCACGAGGAGAGCATGGCCACGGCCTCGCAATCGCTTGGCAAGGATGGAAAGGGGAATTTTCTGGTGGTATTCAACGCTGCCGATGCCCGCATGGTGGCCGATTACATGAACGGCCGGGGCGATAAGGCCGCCTTTATGGAGCATTTTTCCGGCAGTTATTCCACCGGGTTTGACCCGGATGTGCACCTGGCAGAAATCGGGCTGGCAAACCAGACCACTATGCTCAAATCGGAAACGGCGGAGATTCAGGAAATGCTGCGTGCCGCCGTGGTGGAGCGCGATGGAAGCGATGCCCGATTCCACATGTTTGATACCATTTGCGGCGCTACTCAGGACCGCCAGAATGCACTTTTCGCCCTGCTGGAAAAACCGCTGGATGCCATGTTCATCATCGGTGGCTACAACAGCTCCAATACGACCCACCTGGCGCACATTGCCGCAAAGAAGGTGCCGACTTTCTTTGTTTCAACCGCCGATTGCCTGCTGCGCCCGCAGCGCATCCGCTGCTATGACCTGGAGCAGAAAAAGGAAGTGGTGCGTCCTCTGCCGGCCTGGTTCAAACACCCGGAGCGAGAGCTGCAGATAGGCGTGACCGCCGGTGCATCCTGCCCGGCCAATGTCATCGAGGCTGTCATCTGCCGCATTGCTGAGCTCTGCGGCTGCGCTGAAATCGGGTAAAAAGGCATTTCCCAGGTCTCAGACCTGCCGGAAATCTCATTGGTGCATCGTGTCGTGAAAAATAAAACCCTGCCGGTAGGGCAGGGTTGCTGAAATGATTATTGCAGGTAGGCTTTGATATCCTGCTCGTAGAGCTCCGGCTCCAGCAGGAATGAATCGTGCCCCTTGACGGAGTGGATGCACTTGTAGCGCGAATCCACCCCGTTTTTGAGCAGCTTGCGGTGGAAGCAGGAGATATCCCGCGCCGTGAAACAGCAATCCGTGTTGATGGAGAAGAGCATGAAACGGATACCGTGTTCAGCAAACAGGCGGAAAGCTTTATCGACACTGCCCAGGCCGGAGAAGGTAGCCAGGTCGTAGCCGGCCCACAGGTTGATGATGCGGATGTAGGCATTGGCATCGTACCTCTTGGCAAACTTGGTGCCCTGGTGCAGCATGTAGCTTTCGGTGTTGCGCTGCGGGGTGTACCAGCTGAGCATGCCCTTGCGGTCGGAAACGCCCTTGCGGGCTCGCTTTTCCAGCCCGCGCTGGTTCACAAAGAGCTTGTGGGAAATCATGCGGGCCAGGGCCAGTCCCCGGCGGGGAGGGTCACTGAGCGGGTAGCGACCTTCCCGGTAGGCCGGGTCGAGCTCAACGGCCAGAATCTGCTCAAAGGCATCCAGCTTGTGTTCGATGGAGGGTTTGTATCCCGCGCCGATGATGATGATGTTCTTGATGCGGGTGGGGTAGATGGTGGCAAGGGAAAGGGAAAGCATGCCGCCAAGGCTGGGCCCCACCACGGTGAAGCGCTCGATACCGAAGTGGTCGAGCAGCTGAATCTGCGCACGGGCCTGGTCGTTGGCATTCACCAGAGGGAAGCGGCTGCCCCAGGGTTCGCCATCCGGGGCGGTGCTGCATGGGCCGCTGCTGCCGTAGCAACTGCCGAGGTAGTTGATGCAGATGATGAAGTATTTTTCCGTATCGAGCGGTTTGCCGGGGCCAATCATGCGGTCCCACCAGCCCTCGAAGTTTTCGGGTTGCCAGAAATCGCCGGCTTCGGGCAGGGAATCATTGAACCCATGGGCGTGGTGGCTGCCGGTCAGTGCATGGAAAAGCAGGATGGCATTGCTCTTATCGGCATTGAGGGTGCCGTAGGTTTCGTATGCAAGCTCAATGCCGGGCAGGGTTTCACCATTGTCGAAGGTGAACTTGCCGATGGGGAAAATGTGGGTGCGGACGTTCTGGCTCATAGCGCGGTAAAACACGAAAAAAGACCGGAGCAATTGACACCGGTCTTCTCTCTATCAATCTCCCCCGACGTGTAAGCAGGGGATGGGGTAAAATTACTTCACGCCCTTCTTGCTGAGGCGCGTACCGGCCGTCGTGCCCTGACGAGCCTTGAACTTCGGGTTGCTCTTGCAGATCACGTAGAGCGTGCCCTTGCGCTTCACGATCTGGCAGTCAGCGTGACGGCGCTTCATGGAGGCGAGTGAGGAAAGAACTTTCATGATGTTTTTTCGGTGATGTGTTTATATTTTTGGAAGAAGCTTATGCGTCGGGACGCAGATTATAGCTGGAAATGACCGTTTGTAAAGACAAATTTGCGCTTGTGTGGAAATTTTACTCCTTAATAGGGGCGCAGCTTGCCGTAGAAACCATTGTGAAGCGCCCGGAACAGGTTGTAAATGCGTCTGGGGGTCAATTCGTTGCACTCCAGCATGGCGTTGAGCGCCATGACGATGTAGAACCCGCAATGCGCCAGGCGGGCAGGGTAGTTGCGGGGGGCTCGCAGACGCTGCAGCCACGCCCAGTTACGCATCTTATAATACTGGCGCTCCACGGGAATGCCGGGTTCATAGAAGAAGGAACGGTTGGCCAGGCGGTAGTGGATGAGCGGAACGGGTGCCACAGGAAGCTCCAGCTCGGCATTCATTACGGTTACAAAGCGGAAGCCGGCCTGCTGGAGCTTCCACGAGTATTCATCCGTTCCCTGGGTAACCAGCTTTTCGGTTGGTGTGCCTATGCTTTGCCAGGCTGCGCGGGGAAACAGAGCCCCAAAGAGCCCCCCACGGCAGGGAATGATATTGCCCTCCGGCAAATCAGCCTTTCGTGCAGTGGGAATCCACACGCCCTCCTTGCTGCCGGGCACGCTCAGCGGGCGGCTCAGTTCATCCCCCTGCGCCGGGTTGATGCGTACGCACACGCGGATGGTCTGCGCATCTGCTTCTGCGGCCAGCAGGTGCTCCAGTGCAGCGGGGCGCGCCCAGGTGTTGTCATCCAGCAGCCACGCAAAATCTGCCCTCAGTTCGCGGAAAGCATACTCCATACCGCGGGCGCAGGTGCCGATATTGCCCAGGTTTCCCTCTGCGTGCAGAATGTGCAGCGTGCCGGCAGGCAGGGTCTGGTCTGCAATTTTTCCGGCTTCGGTAATCACGGGCGAATCCTCCGGCCCGTTGTTTACGATGACAATGGATTGAACCGACCGGCTTTGCTGGATGACGCGGTTCAGACAGGTGAGCGTTCTCTCCTGGCTGTCGAGGTGGGGAATAATGGCGCAGATGGCAGGCACGGAGCAGATTATGCGGATTAAGCGTGCTAAAGACAAGGCAAAATCTGCTATACTGTCGCAACTCTGTCTTTTTTCTTTGAAAAATCAGCAATTTGGGCTTGCAGGGGCGTGGGGGCTGTGTTATGGTCAGCGTCACCATGGAATCTGATTCTCCTCACCTAAGAGGCTCTTTAATTGTTTTTGAAGGCATTGACGGCACGGGCAAGTCAACGCAGGTGGAACTGATGGCCCGTTACCTGCGCTCCCGCGGCATTGAAGTAGTGACCAGTTTTGAACCGACCCGTGGTCCCTGGGGCATGCGTGTGCGCGAGGCTGCCTTGGCAGGTGACCGTCTTTCCATTGAGGAAGAAATCGCCTGCCTGCTGCAGGATCGCCGCGAGCACGTGCGCGATGTGATTGAACCCGCTCTGCAGGCTGGTAAGTGGGTGCTGCTGGACCGCTACTACCTTTCCATGATGGCGTATCAGGGGGCCAGCGGTGCCAATGTGGAGGAAATCCGTGAATGGAATGAGGCATTTGCCACTGTGCCGGACGTGGCGTTGTGGCTCGATATCCCGATTGAGCTTTCGCAGGAGCGTATGCACGCCCGCGGCAATGGTAAGGATGCATTTGAGAACGAAAAGTTCCTCAGCGATTGCGCCGCCATTTATTCTGCCATGGAGATGCCCTGGCTGCACCGCGTGGAAGCCGATGGTTCCGTGGAGGAAGTTCACGCTCAGGTTCGTGAAATTATTTTCGAGGAGCTCGGAATCTGAGAAGTGATTAGTGCATAAGTTTTGAAATATGCTGCGCTGTGCGCAGGGGAAAGCAAAAAGCTCTGAGATTCATCTCAGAGCTTTTTTTGTCCTCATGCTGCCGGGAGGCATTTTGAAATTTTGAATGTAGAAATTTTGATTTTGAATGTATGAGATTCGCTGTACTGCGCACAGGGTAACCAGGAACAAGCGCTAAGATTCATCTCAGCGCTTGTGTTAATCTCTCCATGCTGCCGGGAGGCATTTTGAAATTTTGAATGTAGAAATTTTGATTTTGAATGTGTGAGATTCGCTGTGCTGCGCACAGGGTAACCAGGAACAAGCGCTGAGATTCA
>JAFXDR010000018.1 GCA_017521145.1 Akkermansia sp.
ATCACCTGACGTTTGCGCTTCAGCGAGCCCTCAGGGATGGCATCTGCCCGCTGGCGGCAGAATGCCAGGGCTCGGCGCTCCCCTGGGGTAAGTTTCTTCACCACGTCCTCGTTTCCGGCGGCGGTCAGCACGCGCACATGAGTCCAATACTCGATATTGAGGGTGATAGTGCATTTCTCTTCATCGTACACAACACTGTATTTCTCGGCATAGACATTGATATCCGACTTACCCACGATTTCGCGCAGCTTCCAGCCCTGCAGATTCTTCTTACACTGAATGACCAGGTTCTCATCTGCCAGTTCATTGGCAAAAGCCTCCAGTTTCTCGTTAAATTCGCGGTAATTGGAAACGCCTTCGTCCTCGTTCCTGAGCTTCTTGATTTTTGGAGCATATCTGGTCCAGCGCTTTGCCACATCGGCCGGGTCGCTTCCCTCGCCCATCTTCAGTTTATCCTCAGCCTTTTCCTTACGCTGCACATCCTTGCCCAGCAGATTGGCAAACTGTTCGCCGCGGGCTGCGGCATCCTCCAGGTGAGTGTTATACATCGACTGCGCCACGGATTCATTCTCCTTTGGCAAGGAATACCCTGTGCCGGCATAGCGCCAGCTGCGCTGCATATCATTGCGTGCGTGGAAATGCCAGGGATTCAGCTTAGGCGTGGGTACGTACAGTTCCCTGTCATCCCACTCGTGGTCAGATGCAATCTCATCATCCGTAAGCAGGTAATAGTTATACATGCGCAAATCAGTATCGCCATTGGGGTCATCCCAGGTCAGATCCATGTGGTACCATTCATTGTCCAGGTTCACATAATTCCACACATGGTTCATCTTCTGAGTACCCATTACGCGCAGGCAGTCAATCTTGACCATGTGCAGCAGCAGCTGGGCAGCACTTGTATAAGCGGAGCACACCCCCTTACCCTCCAATATGAGATCTGCGGTGCGGTGGTGCCCCTTGGTGTATTTGGAATTATCAATCAAGGCATCGTGGATTTTCTTCAGCTTCAGTCCATTGGGCATACCGATGGTGATATTCTCTGCAATCCACTGGGCACAAGTCTCGAGCACCTCCTTTTCCTTACCCGCCAGGCTGCCCTTCACCCCGGGGTTTCGGAAAGCAGCCATGATGCGGGATTCCGGCGTGTGGCTTACCTGAATGATGACTTCATCCTCTTTCACATCCACAGCCACCTGGCCATAAATGCTGGTATTGATCCGGCGGGCCCACTTGTTGAGCAACTTCTCATTCACACCGCACGAAGTCTTGATGGTGCGCGAAGCCTCCAGATTATATGCCATGGCATAAACCAGCTGGCGGAGCTCCTTCTCACTGCCCACGTCATCCGGGATGCCGGATTCCTGCCGGAACCACTCGCTGGAAGCAGCCAGTGTGGGTCCCACGTACTGGCGGTCATCATCATTCATCGGGTCCCATTTCGGATTATCTGCGGCCTGATAGCCCGTGACGATTCGGGCCTTGGTCAGATTATCAGCCCAGGCATTACCACCCAGCAATACTGGCACCGCAAATAAACATGCAATTACTAATCCGTATATTTTCATAACTTATTCTGAGATTTATTTCTTTTCTACGGGGCTCAGCCGGAAACGCATCCGCAAGCGCCCATTGGTTACGCGCGCAGCGCCATCAATACGCTTCAACTCCAGCGCTGCATCGTCTGTAATCTGTGCGTATTTGCGAGTCTTGTCTGTTCCATCGAGCCTGTGGAACGTTGTCAGCACGTGAGTAAGTTCCGGCAGGTGTAACGAGAACACCAGCCCTCCCTCCACCGGCACCGCCGATTGAGGCGCAGCCAGAGAAAGTCCACCCACCCCGTTGTGCAATACGACGGCATCGCCGCTGCGCCCCACTCTGACATAATCCAGCACCTCGCACTGAATATCACGTTGCTCTCGGTCCGACATCAAGTTCCAAACCACCTGACCACCCGCCAGAAACTGTTGTTCTGCCTGAGCCATAGACGCAGCATCCTTTACCGAAGCCCGAAGTGAAACAGCTGCCGCCTGCTGCGGCACTGTAGCCGTGGCATTTTCCTGCACCAGCAGAGTCACATTTTCTCCAAGTGCAGAACCCAGGTTTTGCAGTCCCGCAGCCAGATGAACAAAGGCCGGGCTATGCTGCCCCAGCATCATCTTCTGCTCCTCAACATCGGCACGGAATTCCGGCTTCACCGTTGAAACAAAACCACTCTGAACCAGCTGAATATCATCCAGCACGGTTTTCACATCCACCACAGGCAAGCCTTTCGGCATGGTGCATTCTGCATACAAGGCCGTACCCGGAGCATCTGCCAGGGAGAGGTGGCACAGCGTCCCCGGTTCAAAAGACTGGCCGTAGGCATCTGCTTCCAATTCCACATAAAAATCCTTATCTTTCCACACCATGAACTGCTCTGCGCCCTTGCGGTGCGGTGTGAGCTGCTCCAGCAGTTTCATCAGGCGTTCAATTGCCCCTGCGGCCGCTGCGGCAGCCGTATTCTCCCCAGCCACCCGGGTGAACACAGCCCCCATAAACTGCGCCAGACTGCGGTATGATTGCAGGTTTAATTCCTCGCGCATATTCACCAGAGCCTCGCTGGCATACCCCAGGGCCAGGGCATCGCGCTGCATGAGCGGGTCGAAGGGCTTCATTCGCTCTGTGGCAAGCACGGAAGCGTCGGGATTTTCCAGCCATTTCAATTCATCCGGGTGGGAAGCCATACCCAGCACCAGGCGGTTCTGCAGCACGCGCATCATGATATACAAGCGAGCGTTCCGCAGATTCTCACGCACCTGTTGCTCGTGCTCCGGAGCCAGATTGGCCTCACTCAAATCCAGTTTATCCCCCCGGAGGCAGATACCACGGTTCTGCCCCTGCACCACCCATTCCAACGCACCGCCCGGCTCCAGCGGCAGCAGATACGGCAGAGCAGAAAGCTGGTAGAGCAGCAACTGCCCATCAGGGTGAGAGCTCAGCACCATGTACACCGGAGCCAGATGAAAATCCTTCGTAGCCTCCACAAGTTGCTCCCCTATGTGGCGCTGAGCCTCGCGCTGCTGCGCCACCACAGCAAGTGCGGCACCGGGTTCGGCCTGCTCCAGCCATTTTTCAGAAATCTCCTCCTGGGCATCCATCACAGCCTTGAACAGCGGAACCAGCCGTTGCAAATCACGCACTGCGCCCTCACTCATGCCCACGGCAACACCATCCAGCTGGCTGCCCATCGCCGCCACGGGAATACCTGCCGCTGCATCAGCCCCCGCAATTTCTGAGCAGAGTTCCCCCAGCCCCCGCACTGCTGCAAACGAAGCCGTATCGGCAGGCAGCGCCCCCAGGGCAGAAAACCTCTGCGCGCGCTGCTCCAGCGTTACCGGCTCTGTCATGGCCGGCTCCATTCCCTGGTAAAGCCTCTGCAATGCTCCGCCCGCCTCCTGTGCCGCCACAGGAGCAACGAGAGCACACCAGAAAAAAGCCACCAACGCGCGTACTTCCATACAGCAGTATTCTACCTTCTTCCACAGCCTGTGTAAAGTAAATACAACGTTCCTCCACCCCGGCACGGAAGAAATCCATTCTTCCTGTAAAACAAGAACACCTGCCTCCCGACGGGATACAGGTGTCCTGAAAAGCAAATTGATTGAATCCTGTTACTTCTCGCAGTAGGTGCGCACGGCAGCGGCAATGCGGGCGGAAACGGCCTCGGGCTCGCCTTCCTCCGTCACGTCAATCTGCACCACCTTACCCTGGGCGCGGTAGTGTTCCACCACCGGCACGGTGAGGGTTTCGTAGTCCTTGCGGCGCTTGGCGAAAGCCTCGGGGTTGTCATCGGAGCGCACAATCATGGCACCGCCGCACTTCGGGCAGATTTCCTCGCCGTTGCGGGTGGTCTCACCGCAGGCGGGGCAAGCCTTGCGCTTGAGCATGCGGGCTTCGATAAGCTCGGCAGACACGTTGAGGTACACCACGATATCCACACCCAGACCCATGGCGGTCAGGTTGGCATCGAGAGTCTCTGCCTGGGAAACGGTGCGGGGGTAGCCATCGAGCAGGCAGCCGCAATCCTTATTCTCACCCAGCCACTTAGCCACAATGCCGTTCACCACTTCATCGGGCACGAACATGGCAGCATCCATGTACTTCTTGGCTTCCAGACCCAGCTCAGAGCCGGCGGCAATCTCAGCGCGCAGCAGGGCGCCGGTGCTCAGGGGCTTCAGACCATAGGTCTCAGACAGGAATGAGGACTGCGTGCCCTTGCCGGAAGCAGGAGCACCCACGAGTACGAATCGCTTGAGCGTTTTCATAAGTATTTATTCAGAGAATATTTCAGCAGCGCGGGCTGCCAGTCGGGGGTTATTATGCCTGATTTAAGGTGAAATGCAAGCCTAAAATCAGGACTGGAGGCAGAGCGCCTCATCTGCCAGAAGCTTGCATCCGCGCAGATCCAGCTTGCCCGTGGGCAGCACCGGAATGGATTCCACCGGCACCAGGTACTTGGGTGCCCAGAG
>JAFXDR010000153.1 GCA_017521145.1 Akkermansia sp.
CCTGGTGGCGGCACCAGCGGTATTCATTGCGCCAGTTCAGCTGTACGTTGTGCAGGTTGCGGTTGGTTCCCCTGCCGAACATGTAGTCGGCTACGTAGTAGCCGCCGCTCAGTTCTGTGGCAAAGGCATGGGTGAGCCGCTTTTCCAGCGCGGCAGAAACCAGATTGGTCCGGTATTTGTAGTGCGGGTCGCCGCCCCAGGTGTCGGGGGTGTGGTAGCGGGAATCGCTGCGGCGGTAGGTGATGCGGGCGTGGGTATCGTCATCCGGGCGATAGTCCAGGCGCAGTGCTTCCTGCCAGCTTTCGAATCGGCCTGCATTTTTATCGGCAGGCCTGCTGCCATCCACTCGTTCCAGGTCATTATCCGTGGTTTCATAAGTGGCGGAAAGAAAGTAGGAGAGCTTATCCTGCCGACCCTGGGCGGTCATGTTGCCGGTGTAAGAATTAAAACTGCCGAATTCGTTGAAAAGGGTGCAGCCGGGCTCGCCTTCGCCCTCCGGCGTTTCCATGTAGATGACACCGCCGATAGCACCACTGCCATAGACCGCCCCCTGCGAGCCGCGCAGTACCTCCAGGGTGCCGAGGTTGAAGATGCTGGTACGGGCCAGCATGTTGGGTGTGAGGTTGCAGCCGTTGGAGTTGTCGTAGATGCGCAGGCCATCCACCATGGGCAGGATGTGCTGGCCGCTGCTCATACCGCGGATGGCTATGTTGCTCACATTGCCGCGCTGGTTGGAGCCGCCGCCGGGTTGCACCAGCACCCCCGGCACACGGGTGAGCGCTTCGCCCAGATTGATGATGCCTTCCTCCCGTAGCGTGGCGGGGTCGAGCACAGTGACAGATACGCCGCTCTGGTCATACGGAATGCCGCTGCCGCCATGCGCCGAAACGGTGATGGGGGCGAGCTCTGTTACAAGCTGTTCTGCAGCCGGAGCTGCCGGGTACAACCCCGCCAGCAGAAGGACGGGGACAATGCGGATGGGGCTCCCGTGGGGAGCGCTGCTGATGTGTTTCATGTGTGGTCTGTGGCCGTTGATCTGGCGGTGCATCGCCGCCGTGTGTCGTGGCGAATCTTCATGGCTGGCATTCCGACTGAGTGCTCATGGGCACAACACGGTTGCGGCACAGCGACGGATTCTCACCGTCTTCCCCATCTATTTCCTGCGGCTTCCCGCCGCCTCCCGAAGACTCTACGCACTGGGTATCCAGTGCGGTACGCAGGCTATCTAATCATATCTGGCCCGGTATATCAAGCGAAATGAACGACTTTGCCTCCCCTGTAAGCCTTTATAACTTGACTTTCATATCTGTTCTGGTAGACTCAGCTCAAGAACGTTGGTGGGGTAAACCTCCGGAAAAATTTCAAAACCTGGCAAATCAGACGCATATGAATATTGCAATGGTCGGCACGGGCTATGTGGGCCTGGTGAGCGGAACATGTTTTGCAGAAATGGGTAACATGGTTACCTGTGTGGATGTGAATCAGGAGAAGATTCAGAATCTGCAGGAGGGTATCATGCCCATTTACGAACCCGGCCTGAAGGAGCTGGTTCTTCAGAATCAGGATGCGGGGCGTTTGAAGTTTTCAACGAGCCTGGCAGAATGCATAGACGATGTGGATGTGGTGTTCTGCGCTGTGGGAACCCCGCCGGATGAGGATGGTTCTGCCGATTTGCGCTATGTGCTGGAGGTGGCTCGTGAGTTCGGCCGCCTTGTCAAGAAGTACACGCTGCTTATTACCAAGAGTACGGTGCCGGTGGGTACCTGGTTCCGGCTGAAGACCGCCGTGCAGGAGGAGCTTGATAAACGCGGCGTGAATGTGCCCTTTGGAGTGGCGAGCAACCCGGAGTTCCTGAAAGAGGGAACCGCTATTGAGGATTTCATGCGACCCGACCGCGTTATCGTGGGGGTGGAGGATGAGCAGGCCGCGCGTATGCTGCGCCAGCTGTACCGTCCGTTCACCCTTATCAGCGACCGTGTGCAGGTGTGCGATATCCCCAGTGCGGAGATGATTAAGTATGCTTCCAACAGCATGCTGGCTACGCGCATTTCTTTCATGAACGACATTGCCAACCTCTGCGAGCTTGTGGGCGCCAATGTGGATGCCGTGCGCCGGGGAATTGGCGCAGATGACCGCATCGGTAAGAAATTCCTTTATTCCGGTTGTGGCTATGGTGGCTCCTGCTTCCCGAAGGACGTGAAAGCACTTATCCGCAGCGGTGCGGAGCTGGGTTACCATATGCGCATTCTGGAGGCTGTGGAGGCGGTGAATGAAAAGCAGAAGACTATTCCTTTCAAGAAGCTGAAAGCTGCCATGCCGGAGCTGAAGGGTAAGCGCATTGCGGTGTGGGGGCTTGCTTTCAAGCCGGGCACGGATGATATGCGCGAGGCTCCTTCGCTGGTGCTCATTGATTCGCTTCTGGAGCATGGCTGCGAGGTGCGTGCGTATGACCCCGTGGCTATTGATGAGGCCCAGCGGCGGCTGGGCGTGGATACTATCACATATTGCGACGATATGTATGAGGCTTGCCTGGATGCTGATGCCCTGGTGATTGTGACGGACTGGAAGCAGTTCCGCGTGCCCAGCTGGGCCTTGCTCCGTAAGGCAATGAGTGGACGCCTGATTGTGGATGGCCGAAATCTCTATGATGCCGAGGAGGCTGCTCAGGAGGGCTTTGATTACCGCCGGATAGGGTGATTTGAATGCACAATTGAAAAGAGCCCTGTGCTTTTACCTCAGTGATTTTAAGAACGTGCCGCTGGTCGCGGCTCTTCTGAGATAGCGTTTCATCTTCAAAATTACCGGGGGCGCTTCTTTTTGCTGGATATCCGACTAAAATTGTGGTATATGGGCAGGTTATGAGAAGCATACTGTTCAGCATGCTGGTCATGGCAGCCCTTGTGGCAGAGGGTGGAGTAGATGCCATGAAGAATCTGCAGAAGCCGTCAAACGGGAAACCTGCCGTACTTTCCTTTGGTGGAGAGGGTGGGCGGGAGTTCCTGCTGGACGGTGTGCCATTCCAGATCCGTTCCGGCGAGATTCACCCGCAGCGCGTGCCACGCCAGCACTGGCGCCACCGCATCCGCGCGGCTAAGGCCATGGGGCTGAACACAATTGCGTTCTACACTTTCTGGAACACGCTGGAGCAGGCCGATGGCAGCTGGGATTTCAGCGGTCGCAATGATATTGGTGCATTTATCGACATGTGCCAGGAGGAGGGGATGTGGGTATTGTTCCGTCCTGGGCCCTACGTGTGCGGCGAGTGGGATCTGGGCGGCCTGCCGGTTTATCTGCTGAAGGATGCCGAGACGAAGCTGCGCTACACAGGTAACAGGCAGTTTATGGAAGCCCAGACCCGCTATCTGGAAAAGATGGCAGAGATAGCCATTCCCCGTTTGAGTCGGAATGGCGGTCCCATTCTCATGGTGCAGCTGGAAAACGAATATGGCAGCTACAAGAGCGAGCATGATGAAATGGCCTACATTGAGTGGCTCAAGGCATTCTGGGAAAAGAAAGGGGCAGGGCCATTCTATCTTTCGGAGGGAAGCTCACCGCACCACCTGCGCTTTGTGCCGCGTGGGGTGGCTGTGGGGCTTGACCCTGCCGATAATGCCTGGCAGATGCAGACCGCATTGCGGGTAGCACCGGGAGTACCGGTGTTCAGCAGCGAGACTTACCCCGGCTGGTTGCGCCACTGGGGCGAGGGTAACTGGACCCCCAGCCGCAATGCGCTCAATTCCGTGCGCTGGTATATGAAGGACGGTGTGTCCTTCAACCTGTTTGTGCTGCATGGCGGCACCAGTTTCGGGCTCACGGCCGGTGCCAATACGAACCCGGATGGCACTCATTTCCAGCCTGATCTCACCAGCTACGACTATGGTTCCCCCATTGGCGAAAATGGTAATCTGACCCGGGAGTATTTTGAATACCGGGATATCATCAAGGCGGCTCTGCCGGAAGAAGTAGTGCTGCCGGAGCCGGTGCAGCCGGTGGCCATGGAAATACCTGCATTCAGCCTTAAGCGCGTGTGTGAATTCAGCGCTGTTCGTGGCACCGGGGAACCGCTGCGCTATGATACTCCCCCCACACTGGAGAGTCTGGGGCAGAACCAGGGCATCGGTATCTATACTACCACTATTCCTGCGGGTGAAGCTGCTACTCTGCAGTGCCAGGCGCATGATTACGCCCTGGTCTACGTGGGTGAGCAATTGGTGGGGATTCTGGATCGCCGCTTGAACCAGACCTCGCTGGAAATCCCGGCCCGTGCGGCAGATGCTACGCTCAAGGTGGTGGTGGATACGTTCGGCCATGTGAATTTCTCCAGATATATGGAGAAAGACCGCAAGGGTGTGATAGGGGAGGTGCGTCTGGGTGATACGGTGTTGACATCCTGGGATGTGGAGCGCCTTGATCTCAATAAGCCGCTGCCAGTGCCCACTCAGCCTCGCAACCGGGAGCAGGGGGCTCTTTACCGCGCTGAAATTCAGCTGGAGAACCCAACAGATACTTTCCTGGATATGAAAGACTGGAAGAAGGGCTATGTATGGGTGAACGGGCACCTGCTGGGGCGCTACTGGCACATCGGC
>JAFXDR010000154.1 GCA_017521145.1 Akkermansia sp.
ACGGACATGACGCCGGGGGTGAAGCGGAAGCTCACGGTGTTGGTCTTCTCGGAGGAGAGCAGGGACACGCGGCGCACGGCGCTCTGCAGCTCGGCGGCGGGAATGACCACACGCTCGTTGTAGCGGCTGGGAATCACCTGGCGGTAGTTCGGATAGTTGCCGTCGATGAGCTTGGTGATGAGCAGGGTATCACCGAAGTCGAAGGAAGCCTGGTTGCTGGTGATGCGCACCATCACGTCGCCATTGTCGCCCAGCAGACGGTGGGCTTCAGCCACCGCGCGGCTGGGAATATCGATGCAGATTTCCTGGGATTCCGGGAACTCGAGCTCGCTTTCGAAGAGGGCGAGACGGCGGCCATCAGTAGCTACCAGAGTCAGCTTGCCGTCCTGGAAGCAGGTGTAGATGCCGTTGAGCACGTAGCGGGTACCGTCGTTGGAAATGGCAAATTCGGTAAAGGAGAAACCCTTGCTGAGCACGGCCTGCTGCACTTTGAACTCGCGGGCTTCCTTGAATACGGGCAGGCCGGGGAACTCGTTGGCGGGCAGACCGTTCAGCTTGAACTGGGCACGGTTGCAGCGGATGGTGGCCACGGTGCCGCTCACTTCGATGCTCACTTCGCCATCTCGCAGTTCGCGGATGATGCTCTGCAGCTTCTTGGCCGGCAGGGTAATGGCGCCCGGCTTCTCCACGATGCAGGGCACCTTGGTCAGAATGGTCAGCTCCATGCTGGTGGTGGTAAGCTTCAGCTCACCATCCGAGGCATCAAGCAGCACATTGGAGAGAATCGGCATGCTCGGGCGGCTGGATACCACACCGGCCACCTTGTTGATGCCGTCAAGCAGAACTTGTTTTGCGAGTGAGAATTTCATCTGATACCTCCTTTTGTTGAGCTCATTTTACCTGCTCTCTGTGCGTCTGGCAAGCATATTTTCATAAATTCGCAAGATTTTCTATAAGTTTTTTTCTAACGGTACTATATCTTGTGTTTTCTATTCAGGTAAACCGATATTTGCCATTGCTTGCCGCTTGACAAGTGCGGGTGGAGCGGGTATGATGCGAGCATGAAACCCGTACTTGTGCTGATGGCTCCCGGATTTGAGGAGATTGAGCTTACCGCTCCCATAGATATTCTGCGCCGTCTGGAGATTCCGGTGGTGACTGCCGGTGTGAAGAGTCGCTGCGTGGAGGGGGCTCACGGCATGTCGATGATGGCAGAAATGCTTATGGTCGATGTGAATGCCGAGGACTACAGCGGCATTATTCTGCCTGGCGGCCCTGCTTCCTGGCTGCTGCGCGATACGCCCGGTGTGCTCAGTCTGGTGCGCGCCATGCACAAGGCTGAAAAGCTGGTGGCTGCCATTTGTGCCGCCCCTATAGCGCTCGAAGCTGCCGGTGTGCTCTCCGGGCGCAAGGTGACCTGCTATCCCGGCGTGGAGGGAGATTTGGAATCTGCCGCTGAGGTGCTGGCAGAACCTGCTGTGACAGATGGTCTGCTGGTGACCGGTCGTGGCCCCGGTGCTGCGCTGGAGTTCGGTTTTGCCCTTGTCGCTGCGCTGGGTAAGGCTGAGCAGGTGGCGGCGCTGCGCACGGCTATGTGTGTATAAGTCCGAGCCCGTAAGGGCGAGGATATCGTCCCCGCAGGGGATATCGTCTGCCGCAGGCAGATATCGTCCTGTCTTTGCGATAGCAAAGACAGGATATCGTTTCCTATGGAGCCTTCTACAAAATCTGGCCAGGCATGGAAAACAACTTGCCGATGCATATAAATCATGTTACCATGTGTACACAATGAAGCCCCACCCTCTTGCTGAACAGAGCCTAGATTTTGCCGTTGAAGTCGTCCGTTTCTGCGACACCATAGATCGGCATGCCGTACTGAAAAACCAGCTTTTGCGATCAGCAACAAGTATTGGCGCTAACATACACGAGGGAGTCTATGCTGCAAGTGGTTCCGATTTTATCGCCAAATATCAGATTTCTCTCAAGGAATGTTATGAAACTGAATATTGGCTGCAGGTTCTGCAACGAGCAGACATTGCATCTAAAGACCAGATAGCACTCCTATTACACCGTTCCGGGAGCATTCGGCGCATGTTGATTGCTTCCATTAAAACGGCTAAGGAAAAGTAATTCTTTTTCCATGCTGTGGTTTTACATTTGCCGATGATACATAGGAAACGATATCCCGTCTTTGCTGTCGCAAAGACGGGACGATATCTGCCTGCGGCAGACGATATCCCCTGCGGGGACGATATCCTCGCCCTTGCGGGCTCGGACTTAGATAATCTTACCCTCCTTATCATCAAAGCATCCGAATACAATCCGGATCATATCAATCACCTGCCAGATGATGAAACCACCGCAGGTCAGGAACTGAATGACACCGGTGATGACCTTGCCGGCATAGATGCGGTGTACACCGCCCATGCAGCCGAAAATCAGCAGGCTGAGGAGGAAGGTGATGAAGCGGGAACGGGGGGATTTGTTGTCGCAGTTTTGGCAGCAGCAGCTCATAATAGTGATTGTTGGGTTTTGTGGTTAAAGAAGTTCTTTGGCGCGGGCCTCGAGGGCCGCGCGGGTGTTGTCCAGTAATTCATCCTGGACTTCGGCGAGCAGGGTCTTGAGGATGTCTCCCATGGCAGGGCCGGGTTTCACGCCCATGGTTATGAGATCGCGGCCATTCAGCGCTAAATCAGCCACACTGAAGGCGGGTGGCTCGTCCAGCACGTCCTCCAGCAGCAGGCGGGCAGCACGCAGGGTGGCCACTTTCTGCTCTCTCTCGTGGGTAGACTGGGCGGATATATCGGCTTGCTTGATGGCCATCAGCTGCTGCAGTCGCTCCACGCCCAGACGTCCGATAAGGCGGCGCATGCCGGGTGCGGTGGTGGGCAGCATGGAATCGTGCTCCCGCACCAGGGTTTCCACCGCCTGCAGCGTGGCGGTATCGCTCTTGAGGCGCAGCAGAATGGCGCGGGCCTGGGCCGCGCCCAGTTCGCCGTGGTTGTAGAAATGTCCCTTGCCGTCCTCACCCCGGGTGAAGGTGGCAGGCTTGGCGATATCGTGCAGCAGCAGCGCCAGGCGCAGCACTTCCTCCGCCGGACCGGCCTGCACCGCGTGGGCCGTGTGAGTCCACACATCGTAGCAGTGGTGCGGGTTGCACTGGTCGAATCCCACTGCGGGCGCCAGCTCGGGGATGATGATGGTAAAGATATCCGGGAAAGCCTGCATCATGCTCAGCGCGCCTTCGCCGATGAGGATGCCTTTCAGCTCAGTGAAAATGCGCTCCACGCTCACGTTTTCCAGCAGGTGGCGGTTGCGGTGCATGGAGAAGGCGGTCTCGGTCTCGATGCTGAAATTGTAACGTGCGGCAAAACGCAGCGCGCGCAGAATGCGGAGGCCGTCTTCGTTGAAACGGGCATCCGGTTCACCGACGCAGCGTATGGTGCGTGCCTGCAGGTCTTCCTGCCCGCCGAAGGCATCCACCAGCCCACGGGTGGGATTGTATGCCATGGCGTTGATGGTGAAATCGCGCCGCGCCAGGTCATCCTCTACACGGCTTACGAAGTTCACACTGTCCGGGTGGCGGTTGTCGCTGTAGTCGCCATCAATGCGGAAGGTTGTCACCTCCACCGGCTGGTGGCTTACCATCACCGTCACTGTGCCGTGCTGCAGCCCGGTCTTGATGACATGAAAACGCTTGAAGACGCGCAGCACTTCCTCCGGCAGGGCATTGGTGCACACGTCCCAGTCCTTCGGGCTGCGCCCCAGCAGCGAATCTCGCACGCAGCCGCCTACCACATAGGCCTCATAGCCATAGCGTTCCAATCGCTCTACCACTGTGAGCGCGTGTTCGGGTATCTGAATCATCGGGCGTGGGCGGTATTGTACTGGTGCTCTGCCTGTTTGTCAATAGTATTCGCTTAGAATACAAACTGAACCAGAAGCATATAGCACACAGTGCCGCTGATGACGCTCAGCAGCGTGTTGCGCTTCCACACATGGAGGGCACCCGTCAGCAGGGTGGCGATGATGGCGGGCAGATAGCCGGAGATAGCGCTGAAGTGCACATCCTTCATGCAATAGACCACCAGCATGGCAATGACGGCGCTGGGCAGCAGCCGCCCCAGTTTCTCGACCAGAGGAGGGGTGGAAGCCTTGCCCTTGAAGATGAGGAAGGGCAGGAAACGCAGCAGGGCTGTGATAATCGCCATGACGGTAATGGCGTAGAAGGTGTGTGCGTTAACCATGACTTACCTCCTCTTCTTTATGCAGGCAGAGTATCAGCAGCAGCACACACATGGCTGGAATCATGAAATGCTCCTTGCCGAACAGTATCAGGCATAGCACCGTCACCGCCGCACCCATAAGGGCCGGGAAATGCTTCTTCATGCTCTGCCACTGTTCGATGAAGATGGTGATGAAGAGTGCCGTGAGCACAAAATCAATGCCCTGACTGTTGAATGACACCAGGGAACCCGTTACCGCGCCCAGTGTGCAGCCGGTAATCCAGTAGCAGTGGTCGAAAAAGCAGATGCAGAAGTAGTAGGTCTTCTTCTCCGCCGCCGGAATTTCCGGGTTATCCCGGCACAGCAGGGAGTAGGTCTCATCGGTGAGTGCAAATATCAGGTAGGGGGTGCGCTTGCCGGTGCTCTTGAACTTATCCAGCAGGGAAATGCCGTAGAACAGATGCCGCGCATTCACCAGAAAGGTGGTCAGCCCCACGGTCAGCAGCGAAGCCCCGCTGCTCAGCAGTCCCACCGCCACATACTGCATGGCCCCGGCATACATGGTGATGC
>JAFXDR010000155.1 GCA_017521145.1 Akkermansia sp.
CCTCGCGCAGCGAGGATATCGTCGGCACAAAGTGCCGATATCGTCTGCTCCAGCGGAGCAGATATCGTCCAATCCGGAGGATTGGATATCGTTACCAATACCAGAATGATTAAACAGAGCAGGCATTGGGAAATAATCTTTCCCGATGCAGGCGTGAATTTCAGCGGGAAGGAGAAGAGGAAACGAAATCCGGCTTCGCCGATTACTTCGGATTGGATATCGTTACCAATACCAGAATGAATTAAACAGAGCGGGCATAGGGAAATAATCTTTCCCAATGCAAGCGTGAATTTCAGCGGGAAGGAGAAGAGGAAACGAAATCCGGCTTCGCCGGACGAAATCCACACCAGAGGTGTGGACGATATCTGCTACGCAGACGATATCCGGGCCTGCGGCCCGGACATTAGAACTCGGGCATATCACGCAGGGCAGGCACTGCTTCATCGCCCACCGGAGCTGGGCGGCTGGGCGTGGAGCCGGGCTGGATGACTGGTGCATCATTATTCTCGATGACGACCCTGGGGCGGGAGGCCTGGCTGGCTTCCTTTTCAGCCGCCATGACTGCTTCCAGTGCCGTCTGGAGTTTGATATCCGGGCTGCCGCCGTAGAGAATCCGGCAGTGCTTGCTGATGAGCACTGTGGTGGGGTACATACCTATGCGGTAGGTGCGGTTGGCCGTGCCATTGGCATCATCAATGTAGCTGCTGCTCACCCCAAGATTACTCAGGATTTTCTGCTGTTCCTCTGCGGTGCAGTGGGGCATGATGGGGCAGGCCTCCAGCCCGGGGAACTGGGCTTTTAATTTGTCGATATCCTTGAGCATGGCCGCACTGGAGGGAATGGCCGGATCCCAGAAAATCAGCAGGGTGAGCTGTCCGGGTGTGGGGAAACGCTTAGTCTCCCCCTGGGCATCCTTGAGCTGGAGCAGGGGGGCGATGGCGCCCACGGCAAGGTGCCGCAGGAAATAGGCCTGCTCCATGGCAATTTCGATAATAGGCTGGGTGCCGAATTTGCCTTCCCTGCCCCCCAGAAGAATGGCTTGCTTCAGGTAGTAAAGCCGCTTGGCTCTGGCCATGGAGTCGCTGCCTTCAACACTGCTGATCATGGGGTTGTTGAGCATGAGGCTCAGACCAAGGGCAGCTGCTGCACGCGCTTCCTTGTGCTGGTTGCGCTGGTAGATTTTCTGCAGCAGCTCGTAATCTCGCACATTGGCCGAGGCCGAGATGCCGGGGCACACCGCACCGGCGCCGGGATTGCTGTAGTGGATGCGGTTGATGGAATCGATGATGGCTTCACCGAAGTAGGAGATCTGGGATTGCTCGTCTTCGGTAAAAGCTGCGGTGAAAGCCTGCTGGTTGTTCAGAATCCAGACGATGGCAGGCAGCGCCCAGGGCTGCTCAAATTCGAAAGTGGCAAGTCTCCCTTTGCCTTTGGGGTTCGGGCGGGTACCGGTGCGGCCATTGATGGATTGCCAGAGCTGCGGTGCGATTTCGCGGGGATTGGGCGGGGTGATGCCGGCACGCGCGTCATCGGAGGGAGCCTTCTTCATGGCTTCCTCATAAGCAGCGACCTGTTGTTCCCAGGTACCCAGAACCTGTTTCATGGCACTTTCTCCTGCCATGGCCAGGGGTACAAGACTCATTATGGCTGCAGCTGCAAAAATCTTCTTCATGCCTGCATTATAGGGTAGCCATCTGCCCCTGACAAGTGGAAAGATGGTCAACGGTAATCTAATCGCCGGGCAATAAGCGGAAACCGCCGCAACTGCGGGCAGTTGCGGCGGGGAAAACGGGGGAGTCGGTGGCGTTGCTTCAGAACTTGTGTTCGTCGCCATAGCCGAAGTGCTCGGCAATGTAGTCCACGTCCTTATCGCCACGGCCGGAGCAGTTGGCGAGAATGGAGCCGCGGCGCATTTCCCTGGCTTTGCGCATGGCAAAGGCCACTGCGTGAGCGCTTTCGAGAGCGGGAATGATGCCCTCGTAGCGGCAGAGCTTGAAGAAAGCATCCACGGCTTCGTCATCGCTCACGGTGTCGTATTTCACGCGGCCGATATCGTGCAGGAAAGCGTGCTCCGGCCCCACGGAGGGGTAGTCCAGACCGCTGGCTACGGAGTAAACCGGGCCGGGTTCTCCGGCTTCATCCTTGAGCATGATGGAATTGAACCCGTGCATGATACCCTCCGTGCCGTAGTTGATGGAGGCGGAGTGCTGACCCAGGGTAGGGCCATGGCCCAGGGGCTCTACGCCGTAAATGTCTACAGGGTCACCGAGGAAGGCGGGGAACATGCCCATGGCATTGGACCCGCCGCCCACGCAGGCGCAGACCACATCCGGCAGGTGGCCGGTCATTTCCTCGAACTGGGCGCGGGCTTCATGCCCCACCACCATCTGGAAATCGCGCACCATCATGGGGAAGGGGTGCGGCCCCAGCACGGAGCCGATGCAGTAGATGGCTTCCTTGTAATCGCGCATGTAGGCTTCGAACGCGCTGTCCACAGCCTCTTTGAGGGTCTGCAGACCGTGGGTCACGCACACTACATTGGCACCCAGCATCTTCATGCGGGTTACATTGGGAGCCTGCTTGGCGATATCGACTGCTCCCATGTGGATTTCACATTCCAGGCCGAAGTAAGCGGCAGCGGTGGCCAGGGCCACGCCGTGCTGACCGGCCCCGGTCTCGGCAATAATCTTCTTCTTGCCCATGAACTTGGCCAGCAGGCCCTCACCCATGCAGTGGTTGAGCTTGTGGGCACCGGTGTGGTTCAGGTCTTCGCGCTTCAGGTAAATCTGGGCGCCACCCACCAGGCGGGAAAGGCGCTCGCAGTGGTACACGGGCGTGGGGCGCCCCTGGAACTGCTTGCGGATGCGGCGCAGCTCGTTGATGAACTGGGCAGACTGGCAGATGTCGTTATAGGCATCGGTAATTTCCTTGAAAGCGGGTTCCAGCTCCTTGGGGAGATAGGCACCGCCGAAACGGCCGTAGTAGCCGTTGGCATCGGGATAATTGCGAAGATAGGTACGGAAATCCATGTCGGCGGGGATATTAGAGCATTTTTTCTGCTGGTGCAAGGCTTTTCCGTGGCTTGCGTTGTTTTCTGTATATTCTGTTGTGTTCATATTGCGTTGAATCCGGGGGGTGAATGAGTACAAAAAAAGACCTGTCGTAAGTTCGACAGGTCCGTGATTCGATTTTCTGGTGAATAGCACAATAACTCCTGAGTCCCTTACGCTGCGTTCTGCTGCGGGGACCACCACCAGCGGGCGATGTGGAGAATGTTGTTCATGTGCTTGCGGGGGAAATACTGCGCCAGAAAAGGCGCAATGTCAAGCGGAAATTTCAAATCGTCAATCGTAAATCCAGGTGCCCCGAAACTTTGGGGCACTTGTGGTATTTATGGTAAATCCCAGTCCTGGCGGCGGCGCAGGTATTCCTCGCGGGGCAGGAGGATGTATACCGGGCGTCTGCCGGCCTGCAGCCGGGCAATGAGTGCGCGGAAGTTTCCTTCGTTTAATGTGGTGCAACCGGCAGAGGCGTATTGCCCCTGCTTGCGCCAGATATGGAAGAAAATGGAGGAGCCTTTGCCCACCCTGGGGCGCTTGCCGTTGTGGGCGGTGTTGTGGTGCACCAGCATCTTGATGCTGTGGTGGTAGTCCCGCTGGTTCATCATCTCATGCTTCTGCCATGGCGTGCGGGCGGGGTGGGGCAGGCGCACATGGCGGTTGTAGAGGTGCGGCACGCGGCGGTCGCTTACCCACAAATCATTCGGCCCTACCTGCAGGCAGGGAATGGCTGGGTCGTGCTTCACCGGGGTGGGATTGCAGACATATAATCCACCCAGGTCGAAGATGCCGGCGGGGGAGCGGTCATCGCCTTCCACTTTTTCCTGCGCCCAGAAAGGATTGCTGTGCAGCCCCCGTCCCCAGGCGGTGCCATGGTAGCCGATGCGCCCCTTGAAGGGACCCAGCACGGTTTTCCATTGCCCGGCATGGTTCTTTTCCACCAGGCTCAGGCTCACATGGGAACTGTTCCATCCCTCGGTGATGCCGATGATGGCCTGGGTGCTTTCCGCCGGCATTCTGGTGCCGCTGCAGGAGCAGAGTATCAGCAGACAGAGGGCGAGCAGGAGGGGCTGGTATGGAATCCGGGTCACGTGCAGCAGCATAGCCACTGACGCGGAAATTAGCAAGAGCGCGGGGTGTCAGCCTGCCAAAACTGCTAGTTTTTGGCTGGAAATAAGGAAAAAAAGCAAAAAAACTTCAGCTGACATCTTGAAAAATATCTTTTGGTATGGTAGTATTCCACCATGCACACGTTGCGCGCGGTGGGGTGAACTGTAGCCTCACGCCCCGGGCAGCGTTTCATTATCTCCCTTCTTTATCATGTTAAGTTCTGCACTCAATCCCGACCGCGCAACGCTTAATTTCCTGAACGCATACTCCGAACAGGTACGCAACGCGGGCGAAAAGCTCCAGAAAGATGGAGCTGTGACGCAAATTTTCGGCAACCACCTCTATATCCAGGGGCGCGTGGAAACGAGAGTCGGCGTCTTCCGCACGAGTCTCCGCCTGCAGGGGAACCGCTGGTTTGGTTCCTGCTCTGCAGAGGATGAGCGTGTTGCCGGTGCGTGTCTCATTGCCACCATGGTGGAGCGTATGTATCGCGGGGCGAATATGCCGGAAAGCCCCAATGAGCTGAACGAAGTTCCCCTTTCTGACCTGCTGGAAGAAAAGCTCAACCGTGATCTGGACGACCGCGAGTCTGACTACGTGACCAAGCTGGAGAAGCGCTACCGCCGCTTTGCCATCGAGCAGGAAATTCATGACCACGACCTGGTGCGTCTCAACCCCCGCTGGGAAATCACGGGCTATGAGGCGCTGGAGCTCTGGCCCACCCCGCCGCGTAATATCCTGGAATTCTGGAACTACATTGCCTATGCCTTCACCAAGAAGCGCATTGCCTACCCGGAGTTCATGAATGTGGTGACTGACCTGGAGAAAGTGCAGAAACGTATCTCCGAATGGGAGCGGGAAAAAGAGGTGGGTACCTGGTACGAGCGTATCCAGAGCGTGAACGAGCGCCCGCCGCAGCCGCCCCGCCACCCGCTTTACATGCGCCTGGTCTCCACCATCAACGAGGCCCGCTTCGAGTATCGCTTCGAGCCTAAGGAGGACTGGATTGCCATTCGCGACCGCGGGCAGCTGGATGCCATTCTGGCCGAGTTCCTGAACGGTGCGCTCAAATGCGACCCGCAGACCGATATCCTGCTCAATGTGCTGCGCGACTACGCCGAGCGCCAGGATACGGTGATTCTTGACCTGGATGACGAGGCTGCCTGCCGCGTGATGAATGTGCTCTTCCACCAGCCCGCGCTCAAGGGCTACCTGGTGAACCTGGATGAGTGCTACTTCAAGGTCGTGCGCGAGCCGCTCAAGTGGATTTGCATTGATGACCCCATCGTGCCGGATTGCTACGGCCTGCAGCTGGTCACAGCTGCCGGTGTGCACGTGACCCACTCGGTGCGCCAGCTGCCGGGGCAGGTGGAGCTCTACCAGTCCGACGAAACCGTGTTCCCCGGTCCGCCCCGCTGGCTGGAAAGCACGGAAGTGGAGCCCCGCTATTCCATTCCCAAGACGGTGATTGACAGCCTGGATGGCGTGGAATTCCTGCGCAAGATTGGTGCCACGCTGCCGCCCAGCATGGAGGAGCGCGTCATCGATATCGAGATGAAGCCCACTTTCACCATGAAGATTGTGCGTGGCCTCACCAGTGCTGATACCGAACACGTGCTGCTGGAGGTGACCGCCCAGGATGACCCCGGCCGCCGCCGCGAGCAGCTGGGTAAGGACGACTGGGAGCTCATTGAACAGCTGCCGGTGAAGGACCACACCCTCCTGCGCTTCATCCGCGATTACCTCTACCCCATCCCCGGCCTGCTGGAGGAAATGAACTTCACCTACGACACGCAGGTGGCGGCCTTCAAGAGCCGTATCACCAAGCAGTTCCCCGAAAAGTTTGCCGAATGGGCCAAGGCTATCCCCGAGACCATCAAGGTGGAGATGGATGAGAACCTGAAGTCCCTGCTGGCCGACCCGGTGGCTGCCGCCATCCGCTTCGAGGTGGTGAACCAGGAAATCGACTGGTTTGACCTGCGAGTGGTCATCGATGTGGAGGGTGTCACCCTCACCAAGGAGCAGATTCGCTCGCTGGTCTCTGCCCGCGGCGGCTATGTGCGCATGGACGACGGCCGCTGGATGCGCCTGGAAATCAAGCTCGATGATGCCCAGCGCGATGCCGTCACCAAGCTGGGGCTCGATCCCTTCGATCTTTCCGGCGAGACGCACCGCATGCACGCCCTGCAGCTGGCCGATCCGCGCGCGGCCGAGGTGTTCGACCCGAAGGCCTGGCAGCGCATCAAGGAACGCACGGCTGAAATCAAGATTGACGTGAAGCCGGATGTGCCCTCCACTCTGCAGGCTACGCTGCGTCCGTACCAGGTGGAAGGTTTCCACTTCCTGGCCTACCTGGCAGAAAACGGCTTCGGTGGTATTCTGGCAGACGATATGGGTCTGGGTAAGACCATTCAGTCCATTACCTACATGCTCTGGCTGCGCGAGGATTATATCCGCCGCAACAAGCAGGGTCGCAAGAAGGTGACGATTCCCCCGGTGCTCATCGTGTGCCCGAAATCCGTGTTGGATGTGTGGGCCAGTGAAACCGAGAAATTCGCCCCCGGCGTGCGCGTGATGGTCATCCGCAACAAGGAGCAGGCCGATGTGGAGAATATCCTGGCCAATTACGACATGGTGGTCATCAACTATGCCCAGCTCCGCGTCTGCGGCGAGCAGATCAACGCCATCAAGTGGCTCACGGTCATTCTGGATGAAGGCCAGCAGATCAAGAACCCGGATTCCAAGGCCGCCAAGGCTGCCCGCGAGATTAACGCCTACAACCGCCTTGTGCTTTCCGGTACGCCTATCGAAAACCGCCTGCTGGATATGTGGTCGCTCATGGCCTTTGCCATGCCCGGTGTGCTGGGCAGCCGCGCCTACTTCAAGAAGCGTTTCGACAAGCGCAAGGACTCCCAGAGCCAGAACCGCCTGGCCGCACGCCTCAAGCCTTTCCTC
The DNA here is from genome assembly GCA_017521145.1 of Akkermansia sp. Lineage (GTDB taxonomy): Bacteria > Verrucomicrobiota > Verrucomicrobiia > Verrucomicrobiales > Akkermansiaceae > Akkermansia. Next base: position 7,125 of record JAFXDR010000155.1, read on the forward strand.
CTGCGCCGCACCAAGCAGCAGGTGGCCAAGGATCTGCCGCCGCGTACCGAGGAAGAGGTGTACGCCAAGATGGAAGGCATCCAGCGCCAGCTGTACAAGGCCGAGCTGCGCCGCATCCAGAAGGCGCTGCTGGGTGTGGATTCTGACGAATCGGTGAAGAAGAACTCCTTCGCCATTCTGCAGGGGCTCATGCGTCTGCGCCAGATCTGCTGTCACCCCGGCCTGGTGGATCCGAAGTACGCCAAGGAAGACAGCGCCAAGCTCACTGCGCTCTTCTACCTGCTCGACCAGCTGCGCGAGGAAGGGCACAAGGTGCTGGTGTTCTCCCAGTTCGTGTCCATGCTCGAAATCATCAAGAGCAAGCTCGAGGAAAACAACTATCCGTACAACTACCTCACCGGGCAGACCAAGGACCGTAAGGCCGAGATTGAGAAATTCCAGACCACCAAGGAACCCAGCGTGTTCCTGCTTTCCCTCAAGGCCGGTGGTGCCGGTCTGAACCTCACCTCGGCTTCCTACGTCATCCTGTACGACCCGTGGTGGAACCCGGCTGTGGAAAGTCAGGCTATTGACCGTACGCACCGAATCGGCCAGAAGAACAAGGTGATTGCCTACCGCCTGCTTACCCGCGATTCCGTGGAAGAGAAGATTCGCGTGCTCCAGCACCAGAAGAATCAGCTTGTCACCAACGTGCTCGGCGATGAAGGCTTTGCTTCCAGCCTCGACCTCAACGACCTGCAGTTCATCCTGGCTCACGGCGGCGAGGATAATGACGATGACACTGTGGTTGATGTCTGAGGAGGCACTTGCCTCTGATTCCTGTTCAAAACCCCAAGGCCCTGCTCAATGGAGCAGGGCTTTTTTTGCCACAGAATGCTAACTTTTCGCATGAGCGATGCGATATTTGAGCTCCGGAGGAGCGATAGCCAATAGACCGGGGTGCAGCCGCGCAGCGGCGGAACCCCGGGTATAGGAGAATAAACAGGAGGAACCCCGATAGGGGTGGCAGCAAGGCTGGCCTTCAGGAAATGCAGGAATCTCAGTTCTTGTTGTTATTTATCATGTTCTGATTAAATCCATGTCTTTCCAGAAACTGGCAAAATTCCTCATGAGCGGAATGTTTCAGGTGGTGTGTTTTCTGGTTCAGAATATAGTTCCTGACTGGCTCTTTGTTCGATTCACTTACGGAAAAAGCGCCATATCCCGTTTGCCATGAAAAATTATCATACTGGCTGCCCAAGCCTTTTATCCATCTGCTGGTATTGGCTTTAATTGCCCGCACAAAATCAGATAAGCTTGTCGATGCAGGCATTGATGCCAGGATATGGATATGATCGGGCGTGCCACCCACAATGCAGGATTTGCCGGACTCTGCTCTGATAAGCCCCCCGATATAATCAAAAATCCGGGGCAGGTGAGTTTCCTCCATCGTATACCCCGTACTCTTGATATGGAAGATAATGTGCACGTAAATACTGGTAAATGAGTCGCTCATGTTAAACTGAAGTATATGCAGACTATCACCTATCCAACCCGGAGGCAAGAGAAAACGGAACCCTGTGATGAAACAACTTTCATCGCTGCCACCCCGCCAGCTGGCGGGGTTCTGATTAGTTTTATTCCCTACCCGGGGTTCCGCCGCTGCGCGGCTGCACCCCGGTCTATTGGCTATCGCTCCTCCGGAGCTCAAAATTCCGCGGCATCTGGCCGCAGGAAGACGTGGAAGCCACCTGCGCATTGTCTGCCTTTCAGGGCGGATATCGATATTTCGCCTGCAGGAGAATGAAATTCCTGCGGGCTAACACCCGTCGTGGTGGATAGCGGCAAGAAAGGCCTCCCAGCTCTGCTCATAAACCCAGGAATCGTGGTCGGAGCGGCGCAGGCGGGTGAAGCCATAGCGTTCCGAAAGCCCTCTGCTGCCTACGGCTCCTTGCCGGAGGCAGGCAGAGGTAGTAAAGCTTGTGTCATTTTTTTTTCTTCTTCTTTTCTAATTTTTTGTTTTGTGATCAGTTTTTTTTGTTTCGTAACTAGCTATATAATGCGCTTAAATAGAAGCGGTAAGCTAGTAATA
>JAFXDR010000156.1 GCA_017521145.1 Akkermansia sp.
GTAAACCCCGACAATGACCCCGACAAGCTGGGCTGGCGCATGAAGTACAACATGGAAAACCGTGGCGATGTGTACGCCACCCATGGTCTGGGGCCCGTGGCTCAGGTAATGGATATTCACCGCGGTGACCGCTTCACCACCCTGGTGGCTATGGACACCAAGTCCGCCCACGGCCGTGAGTATGTGGAGAAGAAAACCGGCAAGCCCTGCCCCGAATTCCGCAACGGCGACCACACCACCACCCTGATGCGCACCGCCAACGGCAAGGTCGTGGAGATTCAGCACAATGTGATGAACCCGCAGCCCTACAACCGCCTCTTCCAGCTGAACGGCACCCGCGGCTTCGCCAACAAGTACCCCATCGAGGGCTTTGTGCTGGAAAGCGCCCACCTCGAAGGTGCTGAAGGTGCCCCCGATCTGGAGGACCTTGACTCCCACTCCTTCATGAGCGAGGAGAACATGAAGAAACTCCGTGAGACCTACCGCCACCCCATCATCAAGAAGTACGGTGAAATGGCCGAAAAGGTAGGTGGCCACGGTGGCATGGACTTCTTCATGGATGTGCGCATGGTATACTGCCTGCAGAATGGTCTGCCCCTGGATATGGATGTGTATGACCTGGCCGAATGGTGCTGCCTGGCCGAGCTCGGCTCCCTGTCCATGGACAACAATAACTGCTCCGTTGCCTTCCCCGACTTCACCCGCGGTCACTGGAACGATGTGAAGGGCTACCAGCACGCCTGGGCTGCCCCGGCTGATGAAGCCGCCACCGAGGCTGCTGCCGAAGCCTACACCGCCGCCCAGAAGATTGCTGTGAAGAAGCTCAACCTCTGGAGCCTGTACGATGCCGCCAAGTCCGGCGATGCTGCCGCTGTGAAGGCCTACGAGGCCGCCGCCGCCCAGCTCGATGCCGAAATTGCCACGGCTGAAAAAGCTACCGCCGCTGCCAAGGCTGCCGCCGAAAAGGCCTATGCCGATACCTACTCCGCAGTAGAAGCGGCTCAGAAGTAATACTTCTTCAATACTCAGACTTCATCTATCCGCCGGGTGCCAGTGGCCACCCGGCGGATTTTTTGGGCCCCCGTAACCGGGCAGAATGAAATTCTGCTGAAGCAAATCTAATTTGGCTGCTTTGCAGCCATCTAAACTACCGCCGTGCGGCGATAGAGTTTCAAACAGGCAGCCAGAGGCTGCGGAATTTAATCTCTGCTGCCGCCTGAAAGGCAGGCAGCAATTTAGACAGCCTTACAGGCTGATTTAGACGGCTTTTGAGAGCCGATTTCATTCCGCCACAGCGGAATTTCGATTGCGGTCATCCGACCGCAATCTATGATAAATTCCAATTTCCCATCCATGTGCGTCAGTCGCCACTGGCTGCTTGACTTCGCCCACCGCACACGCTAAAATACGGGGTATGAATCAAGAATCCTATCCGCAGGTTCCCCAGGTAGCGGCAGAAAACGCCGCCGTACTCGCCAAAGCTTTCCTCAACAAAGTCTACCTCTGGATGTCCGTGTGCATGCTGCTCACCGCCGGGGTGGCCGCCTACACCGCACAGGATGCCCAATCCCTCATGTGGGCCGCGCAGAACAGCTGGCTCATCTGCCTGGGCACACTCGGCATCGTCGTCTTCATGAGCTTCGGCGCCAACCGTCTTTCCGGCAGCACCCTCACCGCGCTCCTGCTTGCCTTCGCCTTCATCCAGGGTATCCTCTTCGGGCCCCTGCTGGTGCACTACGGCATTGATTCCGCAGGCAAAGCCTTCGGCTGCACCGCCGTCATGTTCGGCGCCATGAGCATCTACGGCAGCATCACCAAGCGCAACCTCAGCACCATGGGCCGCACCCTCTTCATGCTGCTCATCGGCCTCATCGTCTGCATGATAATCAACATCTTCTGGGGCAACGGCATGTTCGATTTCATCATCTGCTGCGCCGGGGTGGTCATCTTTGCCCTCTTCACCGCCTATGATACCCAGCGCCTGCTCGAAATCGGGCTCAGCACCGATGAAGAAGTACGCAGCAAAGGCGCTGTGCTGGGAGCCCTGAGCCTCTATCTGGACTTCATCAACCTCTTCCTCATGCTCCTGCGCCTCTTCGGCCGCGACGAATAAGTGATGAGTGAACTATTCAAGCAACGCACAATTCGTAATTCGTAATTCGTAAACATCATGGATCGCCTCACCACCCTGGCCACAGAAGCAGCAACCGCCCTGCTCACCCCGCTGGGCTTCGATTTCAGCCTGACCACCGCCCCGTATGAAGACGGCATTTCCCTGCTCATCACCAGCGCCGATGCCCGCTACATCATCGGCGAAGAGGGTGACCGCCTGGATGACCTGCAATACATGGTGAACCGTCTCGTGCAGGCCAAGTGGGAGGAAGCGCCCCGTGTACGCGTTGATTGCGATGACTACCGCGCCCGTGCCGAAGCCAAGCTGCTGCGCCGCGCCCGCTCCCGCGCCGAGCGCGTGCTCAAGACCGGCAAGCCCCTGCTCATGGAAAAGCTCAATGCCTACCAGCGCCGGCTCGTGCACAACGAGCTCGCCACCATTCCCGGCATCATCACCACCTCCGAAGCAACCGACTCCCGCTTCAAGCGAATCACCATCAGCAAGGGAAGTGATTAATGAAGATTATGGCGGGCATAGCCCGCGGAATTCTGCACATTCAAAATTCTAAATTCAAGATTCAAAATTAAAAATTCCACTTTCTCCTCCATGTCTCGCGTTCTTTCTCTGCTGTTGTTCTGTTGCGCTGCCCTCCATGCGGCGGGGAAGGAATATACCGTCTACTTCCGCCAGGGAACCAACACCGCCGCATTGGTCAGAATGCTGGCACCGCTCCGCAAGGCCGAACCCCAGAGCGAATGCCGCTACGTGGTGCTCAGCGACCAGGCCGATACCATAGCCGAAGCCATCAACTCTGCCAATGCGCTCAAAGCCGGGGTGGATGAACTCCCCTGCCTGGTGCTCAACGATGCCAAAGGCCCCTATGCCACTCTGCCCCTGCACCGGCTCACCCCCGCCAGCCTGCAAGCCGCAAAAGCCAGTGCCACCGCCCCCGACCGCCAGCAGCAGACCGACCGCCGCAACTTCATCGCACAGCAATACCTGCTCATGGCCCGCATGAGCCTCACCAACCCGCTGCAGGGTGAAACGCTCGATAAATGCATCGGCACCTGCCGCGCGCTCATGCAGCACCCCCTGGCCACCCCGGCAGACCAGCAACGCCTCGGCTACGAATGCCTCTACCCCCTTCTCATGCGCCAATACACCAACATGTACACCGGCGCCCACACCCCCGCCTCCGAAGCCAAGCTGCTGGAAGCCATTGCCGCACTCGAAACCGCGCGAGACCTCGACCGCTCCACCTCCACCGGCAAAAAAGCCTTTGCCGAACGCGAGCGGCTCCGCAAGGCCCGCCGCCAGGCTCGCACTGTGGAATGATTTCCACACCGGAAA
>JAFXDR010000157.1 GCA_017521145.1 Akkermansia sp.
CGCCGCACGGCGGTAATTTAGATGGCTGCATAGCAGCCAATTTAGATTTGCTTCAGCAAAATTTCATTCTGCTCCTCCGAGCAGAATTTCATTTTGCCCGGTTACGGGCAAACATATCAACAAAACAGAATTTGGCGTTCCGCCAAAAGTACGAAGTACGAGGTGGGAGGTACGAAGTAAATAATTGCGGGCGAACGCCCGCGGAACTTTACACTTCGTACTTCGGACTTCGCACCTCGTACTTCAAATTCTGCTTTTTCGGGCATAAGTTGGCATGCTTTTTTCTTGCTACGCACGCGGGCGCGTGCTATGCTATGCGGTAGCATGAAAGTTATCACGATTTACGGCAGCAAGAGCGACCTTCCTTTCATGGAACCGGCTCGCGTGTATTTCCAGGAGAACAACGTGGAACACGAGGAAGTTATCTATTCTGCCCACAGGGATTTACCCGCCCTGATAGATTATCTCAAAGAGCTTGAAGCCAGCAAGACCAAGGCGGTGCTGCTCTGCGTGGCCGGTCTTTCTGCCGCCCTGCCCGGCGTGGTGGTCATGAATACTGAGCTGCCCGTCATCGGCATCCCGGTACCCTGCGGCCCGCTGAATGGCGTGGATGCGCTGCTGGCCATCTCGCAACTGCCCGGCGGGGTACCCGCCACCACGGTGGGGCTGCACAAGAAGACCCCCATCAATGCCGCCATGGCAGCCCACCGCATCATCAAGCTGGCTGAGTAAACAAGCATGGGGAGCATTCCCCTGGCAATATCTCTTTCCCAAGAAGATGAGCACACCAAAAGACCTCTTAACCATCGAATCCCTGAGCGATGCCGATATCCGCAACATCCTGCAAGGAGCTGCGGAAATGAAACAGGTATTCTGCAGTGGGAAGACCCACCCGGCACTTGCCGGCAAATCGGTGCTCACGCTGTTCTACGAACCGAGCACCCGCACCCGCTCCTCCTTTGAGCTTGCCGCCCGCCGTCTGCAGGCAGATGTCACCACCTTCAGCGTAGCCACCTCATCCGTGGTCAAGGGCGAAAGCGTGCACGACACCATCGACACGCTCATGAGCATGCACATGGACTACATCATCGTGCGCCACAAGAACAGCGGCATTCCCGCTGTTATCGGCCGCCATGCCAAAGCCTCGGTCATCAACGCGGGAGACGGCGCACACGCCCACCCCAGCCAGGCATTTCTGGATGCTTTTACCCTGCAGGAGAAATACGGTGAACTGACCGGCAAGCGCGTGGTCATTATCGGCGACATCCTGCACAGCCGCGTAGCTCGCTCCACCAGCACCATTCTGAAACGACTGGGAGCAGAAGTAGCCTACATGGGGCCCGGCCCTCTGGTGCCGCTGCAAAAGCACACGGGCATTCCGCGCTTCACAAACTGGGATTCCGTGTTCGAGTGGAAGCCGGATGTCATCTACCTGTTGCGCGTACAGAACGAGCGCATGGATACGCCCTTCTTCCCCTCTGCAGATTACCACCAGGCCTTTGGTGTGACCGAGGAACGGCTCAAGCGCATCGATGCACTCGACCTGAGCATCATGCACCCCGGCCCGGTCAACCGCGGCGTTGAACTGTGCGACAACGCCATGGAATACCGCAACAGCCTTATCTGCAATCAGGTTGAGAACGGAGTCGCCGCCCGCATGAGCATTCTTTCCTATCTTACCCCCCGGACTCAGAACAATGACTAGCACCTACATCCGGAACGCCACCTGGGCACCCACTGGCGAATGTTTTGATATACGACTGGCACCTGGCCACAGCCAGACTGTGCCGGAACTGGGCAACCTGACCATCTGCGATGCAGAGGTAATGCCCGCCGGGCAGATGAATATCCCCGAACGAGCCCGCGTTATCGATGCTACAGGCAAACTGATTCTTCCTGCTCTGTTTGACCTGCACGCCAAAGTGGAGATTGAAGGCCGCAGCAAGCGCGAATCGGTCACCCGTACCGGGCAGGCCGCCGTGCAGGGCGGCGTGTGGGGCATGCTGGTGCAGCCCACCAGTGGCTTCATGTTCGACAACAGCTCCGCACTCGACAGCTTCCGCGATGCGGTGGGCCAGCGCTCTGCAGCCGAGATGATTCCCGCAGGCTGCATCTCCATGGGCATGAAAGGTGAGCAGCAGGCTCCCTACAACACGCTGGCAGCCCGTGGTATCACCATTCTGAGCGATGCCGGTGAACGCCCCGGTAACCTGCTCATGATGCACCGCGCCATGAAGTATGTAGCGGAGCTGGATATGACACTCGCCATACGCGGTGATGTGCCCTCCATCACCGCCAATACCTGCATCCAGCCCGGCACCACTTCTTACAAGCTGGGGCTGCACGGCACCCCTCCCTGCGCCGAGGAAATCGGCATCGAAATCATCGTGCGGCTGGCACAGGATGCCGGCTGCCGATTGCATGTGCAAAGCGTAAGTACGGCAGGAGGCGTGGAAATCATCCGCCGGGCGAAAGCAGCCGGTGCACGCATCACCGCAGAAGTTGCCCTGCACCACCTGTTGTTCACCCATGAGGATATCGGTGATTACGACACGAATTACAAGACCCTGCCGCCCCTGCGCGACAAGGCCGATACGGAGGCCCTGCTGGCCGGTGTGAAGGATGGCACGATTGACTGCATTGTATCCGACCACACCCCATGCACTCCGTTTGCCAAGAAGCAGGATTTCCCCACCGCCCCCCAGGGCATGTGCCTGCTGGATCACTTCCTGCCCACCCTGTACACCAGGCTTATCAAACCGGGCAAGCTGAGTTGGGCAGAACTGGTACGCGCCTGCTGTGTGAACCCATGCACCCTGGCCGTACCGGACGTGATGGATCCCGCCGAACCGGAAGGCATGCCCCTGCTGCTTTTCGACCCGGAAGCCACCATTACAGTATGCCAGGATAACCTGCCCTGCGGCACCATCAATACCCCGCTGCTGGGGCAGACTCTCTACGGCAGCGTCACGCTCCCTCTCCAATAAAGCCATGATTATCTACATCATCAGCGATGGCAAGAAAGGCCACCTTTCCCAGACCCGGGGGTTGGCCAATGCACTCATCGAACAAGCAAAAGAAAAAGCACCCGGCAAAGAGCACACCTGCTACGAGGTGGACATCACCGGGTTGAGCTGGCTCAGCAAACTTTTCTATAAAGGCAAGGAGCTCACCTACCCGCGCCCGGATCTCATTCTCTGCGCGGGGCACGGCACCCACCTGGCAGCCCTGAGCCTTGCCCGCCACCTGCGCAGCCTGTGCATGGTGTGCATGAAGCCGAGCCTGCCGATCAGCATGTTCGACCTGTGCATCACCCCGCGCCACGACCTGCCGGATGGCTTCCAGGCAAACGGCCGCATTTTCCCCACCAATGGAGCCATCAATGGCATCCGCCCCACACCGGATGTACCCAAGACCCAGACGCTCATTCTCATCGGAGGCCCCAGCAAGAGTTACAACTGGGATGCTGAACTGGTGCTCAACCAGCTTTCCTCCATTGCCCGCCTAACCACCACCCCCATTGTGCTGACCACCTCCCGCCGCACCCCGGCAGATTTTGTAGGTGATGTCACCGCGGCCTGCCCGAACATACGCGTTGTTCCGGTAGAAGAAACCGGCCCCAACTGGGTACAGGAGAATCTTTCCAAAGCCAAGGAAGTGTGGGTCACACAGGACAGCGTGAGCATGGTGTACGAATCCCTCTCCAGCGGAGCCCCGGTCGGCATCATCGAAATGCCCGCCAAGGAGGGACCCCACAAGCCGGATGCCTCGCGCATTGCACGCGGGCTCAACATGCTCATTGCTGATGGGAGCGTGTGCCGATTCACCGAATGGGCCAAGACTCATGAAATTCCCCATACCGGCAAGGTGATGAATGAAGCAGGCCGCGCAGCAGCCTACGTCCTGGAACAATTCCCCAAATTACTGCCATGAAAGTGATGCACCTGTTGCCTTCCCTCAGCTCGGGAGGCGTGGAACAAGTCGTGCTGGAACTCTGCGAAGGACTTTGTGCTGCAGGGGTGGAAAATGTGGTTGTTTCCGCCGGTGGCAGCATGGTACCAGCCATCGAGGCAACAGGCGCCCGTCACATCACCCGCCCCATCGGCAAGAAAAGCCTGCTCACGCTCCTGCAGGTAGGGCGCACGGCAAAACTCATCCGCGAGGAAAAGCCTGACATTCTTCACCTGCACTCCCGCGTACCCGCCTGGGTGGGGCACCTGGCCTGCCGCAGGCTCACCCCCGCAGAGCGTCCGGCCATTGTCTCTTCTTTCCACGGGTTTCACTCAGTGAATGCCTATTCGGGCATCATGGCGAAGGGGGATAAGGTGATTGCTGTTTCACGCTGCATGCGCGAACACATTCTGGAAAATTACCCCAAAACTCCGGCTGACAGCATCGTAGTCATACCCAACTCGGTAGATTCCACCCGTTTCAACCCGGAATACAAACCCAGTGACGAATGGCTGGATAAGTGGTTCAGCGATTATCCCGAATTGAAAGGCAAGTACACACTCTGCCTGCCCGGTCGCATCACCCGGCTCAAAGGAGCACCCCACCTCGGCCCCATTCTCCGGCAGCTTCGCAGCAAAGGAATTCCTGCTCATGCCGTGGTAGTGGGAGAAACCAAGAAAGGCAAGGAAGCCTACCGCGACGAAGTGCAGGCTGGTTTTGCCGCCGAGGGTGTGGCGGATTGCGTCACCTGGACCGGCCACCGCCGCGACCTGGCCGATGTTCTCTGCGTCTGCGATGTGACTCTCTCTCTCACCCTGCAGCCGGAATCATTCGGCAAGACAACCTTGGAAGCTCTATCCCTTGGCCGCCCGGTAGCTGGCTACGAGCACGGTGGCGTGGGTGAACAGCTGGAGCAGTTCCTGCCCGAGGGCATGGTCCCCACCTGCAACACTCAGGCTATGGCAGAGCTCCTGGAGCAATGGTACACAGAACGCCCTACTCCGCTTACCCCGGTACCATCCCCCTACCGCCGGGAAGATATGATTCAGGCACATATCGACCTGTACAACGCTCTCTGCAAGCGCTGATTCCATGAACATTCTCCACATCAGTCCGCGACTCCGCCCGGGGGGCATCAACCAGCTGGCAGCAGATTTAGCAGCGGGGCTGCAGGAGGCAGGGTTCCGCAATGCGGTGCTGGCTCCACCCAATGAACTGGTGGGACGCATGACAGCAGCCTCAGTTCAGCACCTCAGCAGCCGTACGCTGTCACTTTTCACCTACTTTTCGGAACTCAAGCGCCTGCGCCGGGTAATACGGAGTACGAAACCCCATGTCATTCTGGCCTATACCACCCAGGCCAGCTGCATGGCATGGAGAGTCTGCATGGAAATTCCACAGGAACACCGCCCCTGCATCATTGGCATCCACACCACCTATCCCAAGCATCTGGGCTGGGCGGCAGCACTGGATTGCTGCGATGCGACGGTGGCCATTTCCCGTCATTTACGCGATGAAATCACCCGCCGCGCTAAACTGAGCGACGAACGCAACATCTGGGTAATCCCTTACGGGGTCAACGAAGAACTCTGCTACCCGGATTACCGGCCTTCGGAAAGCTGGATGGAACAGTGGTTGCGCAATAACAATGCTCCAGAGGGAGTATTAAAAATCTGTATTCCCGGTGCCATTACCCCTATCCACGGTTTAGATGATTTGCCAGCCATTCTGGCAAGATTGGAACAAATCAAGGTACCTGTCCACATCTACATTGCCGGCGATACCGCTAAAGCAAATCAAAGCTACCTCAAAAAACTGCGTAAGGCGCTCAAGGAGAGTAAAACCTCAGATCGGGTATCGTGGCTTGGAGCTCGCCCGGATTTACGGGACGTCATGAGTGCCTGCGATGTGGTTCTCTCCCTGGCAAAAATGCCGGCGAGTCATGACCGGGTCATCCTTGAGGCTCTGGCACTCGGCAAACCTGTGGCGGGGTACGATCATGGCGCTGTAGGCGAAATGCTTGACACATTCCTGGCGGAAGGTCGAGTTGCTCCGGGTGATGTTGCCGGTATTGTGGATAGAATTGAGCAATGGCATGCCTACATGCCGCCTACAGAGAAAAAACTGCCTCATCCCTACCGGCTGGGGGACACCATCCGCGGCATTGCCGAGCTCTGCACTGCGGTAAGCGAAGGCCGCACCCGCTAAGGCTCACCGTTGACAAATCCGGCAAAATGATGTAATCTCTGCGCCGACTTTAATTTTTCAGATGATCAGTTTCACGAACCTTTCCCGCTACACCGATATCGGCTCGAACTGTTACATGCTTGATATGGATGGCGTGCGCATCATTCTGGACTCCGGTATGCACCCCAAGAAAGATGGCGCTGCAGCCACGCCGGAATTCAGCCTCATTGGAGGCGCTGACCCCGATACCATTTTCGTTACACACTCCCACCTTGACCACATCGGCACCTTGCCCGTGCTGCAGGATAAGTACCCGGCAGCAGAAGTGAACATGACCGAAGCCACCAGCGAGGTAGGTCTGGCCATGCTGCATAACTCGGTCAACGTGATGACTGCCAAGCGGACTCAGGACGGCATCATCGAATACCCCTTCTACACCCACATGGAGCTGGACCACGTGGCCCGCTGCTGGATGCCGCGCCCCTATGGCGCACCTTTCCGGGTGGGGCGCAATGGCAGCGTGCTTGCCACCCTGCACGATGCCGGCCACATTCTGGGCAGCTGCGGCGTGGAGCTCGAAAGCCAGAGCGGCACCACCATTCTCTACACGGGCGATGTGCAGTTTGATAACCAGACACTCATTGCCGGGGCGGATTTCCCGCAGAGCGGCATTGATATCCTCATCATGGAGAGTACCCACGGCTGCACCGAGCGCCCGGAGGAATACACCCGGGCCAGAGAACTGCGCCGCTTTGCCGATACCATCCGTGAGGTGCTCGAAAACAACGGTGCCGTGCTCATCCCCGTGTTTGCTCTGGGCAAAAGCCAGTGTCTGCTTACCGAAATCGGCCGTTTCAAGGAACAGGGGCTCATTCCGGATGTGCCGGTGTACTTCGGCGGACTGAGTTCCAAGATAACCGCCGTGTATGATAAGCTGGCCGACAGCACACCGCGTCTCAAGCCCGGATTCCGCATCAAGGAACACGTGGAGACTCACGGGCTGCCGAAACAAGGCAAGGCCCCGCTCGTAGCTTCGCCCGGCAACATCTATCTGGTCTCCAGCGGCATGATGAGTGAGCACACAGTCTCCCACATCCTGGCAGAGCAGATTATCACCCACCCGGATGATGCCATCCTCTTTGTGGGCTACAGTGACCCGGAAACCCCGGCTGGCAAAATCAAGGCCACACAGCATGGCGAACTGGTCAGCCTGCGCGAAAAGGGAGGCCAGGCCTACCCACTCAAATGCCGCGTCGAATGTTTTGATTTCTCCGGTCATGCCACCCGTAGTGCTCTGATTGACTACGCACGCACACTTAATCCGAAAAAAGTGCTGCTTGTGCACGGCGATCCGCCTGCACTCGAATCTCTCAGCGGAGCTCTGCGCGAAGTGATGCCGGATACAGAAATCATTGTTCCCGAACCCGGAAAGCCGATTCGTCTGGACTAAGCCCTCACTTTCCGTGGTGGTCTACCTCCTGGGTGACAGCCAGCAGCTTGAAATCGCTCTGTCCGGCATAGCGGATGCAGAGGGCCTGCCCCACGGCGGCATCCGGCATCTGTGGCAAGCGGATAGCCCCGGTATAAGGCGGAAGCAGCTCCGGCTGGTTCGCGGCAGTCATCTTTTCCCATGAAGGATTGGCGGTGCTCCGGTACTCAAATCCGGTATCGCTTTCCAGCAGGCGCAGCTTGAAACGGCTGAACTGTCGCACCGAATTAAAGCTCATGCCACCCTCCAGCGGCATAGTCTGCAACTCTGCAACAATGGGAATACCCACGGTATAGCGCTGCCCCTGTTCTATCTGCTCTGCAAGAGCTCCCGTTGCGGAATCTGCAACACGGTATTCGCCCCCTTGCAAATGAGGGGGAATAGTCAGCAGTCCATTCCGCGCAGCCACCACCTGCACACAGGCATCCAGATGCGGAGAATCCCCGCACATGCGTTCCAGATGGGTACTGCCATCAGATTCGTTCTGCACGACCAGCCACACTTCATCATCCAGACTTGCCTTACTGGGCAACGCGGCAACATGCATCACCCTGCGCCCTTTCGTCGCGAACCGCTGCCACGCTGTCACCTGCTGTTCCAGATTAATGGTAAGCACCGCCAGGGAATCATCATTCATGAGTACCCATACATTGAAATTGGCACCACGCTGGATGCACCATTCCTTTACCCCGGAATCGAACAAATGCTCAGCCAGCATGCTGATATCGGTTGCAGAGAAGCCATCCGACTCCAGACGATACGCAATTTCGCGCATACGACGTCCGCCATGCTGCACGAATAGGACAGTGTTTTCCAATGCCTGCGCTGGCAATGACGCACTTCCCACCGATGATTGCCGGTGAAATGACACCGACGTGGGCGTGATACCTGCCCCATTGCCGGAGCTGATCCCCCACTCACTGTCAGAGGTGCCGATGAGCAGCTGCCGCGTGGCGCAAATCCAGCAGATGCGGCTCTGATCGCTGCCCATGATACGCAGATTCAAAGCGTCATCATCATTCGACCCGGCACGGAAATTATGATAATCATCAATGCAACTGGCCAGCAGTGTGGTAGGCAGGCCTTGCATACCCCCCAGCCAGAGACGCCCCTGGAACATGGCGGCAAACGCCGGGTAGCCATTTCTGGCTCCTATGGCACCGAAGCTCCAGCTCCGCGTTGCAAAACTCAATGGATTCCCCAGATAAGAACTCACCACCTCAGCACGGGCATGCGTAGCATCCGTCACCTCAGTAATGCGGAACTTATATTCCCTGGTACCGGCATGCACCCGGAATTGGATGTAGGCTCCCAGCACGGTGGCGCTGGACGAGCTACGGCAGACCAGCACCAGGCGGCAGGGGCGTTCCTCCGACCCGGTTATTGACCAATTCTGCCGGGTTTCGTATTCCGACTGGGAGAAAGACTTGATGCGGGTCCAGCTCCAGAGGCGGAAGTCCGGTTCCATTTCCGGGGTATCATAGCTGCGCCAGATTTCCCAATTGGCAGCCCAGGATTCAATGGTACTCAGTTCCCAATCCCGTGCGACCTCATATGGCTGCAGAGTTGCATCAAGCCTCATAATACCGGGTTGGAAATAATAGGGATAGTCAGCCATGTTCTGGCTTCCATGATAGGCAGTGGGATGATAATCCCGAATGCATTCATAAAAGTAATGAATATCGGCATTGCTGTCCTTGTGATAATACGTCTTGCCCTTTGCTATGCTTGTTGTACTCAAGTCCGGTGCAGCAGCAGCATTCGTATTCTGGATTTCATTGCAGAACAGATAACGGGCCGGGACCGTGGCATCTGCCATGATATGTTCCCTCCCGACCATATCCGGAGTAAATACCTGCATACCGCCGGATATAGCAAGCTGGGCAGACTTACCCCCGGATTCAAAAAGAACAGAAAGCTCCCCTTCCTGGGGAGCGTACATCTCCCGGGGCATGCTCTCAAACTCAGGCTGGCGGATTCCCCACTCAGTGTCTGCGTACCGGCTGAGCAGGACAGGTGCCTGCGTGGGGCAACACACGTAGATGACATCATTTACCTGAGTAAAATGAAGCGACCGGAGCTCAGACTCTGTCATCCAGGGAGTTGAAAGCACATAAATTCCCCCGTCTTCATTCCGTAAGAGAGCTCCATCCCGGTAAACCCGCATACTGCCAGGCGAAAACTCCAGCATCAGCATGTCATTCTCCGCAAAGCAGAACGGAAACAGACGCACATCATCCGCCGCAGCGGGGCCGATATAATTCGAACCCCGTCGGAATTGAATACCACCGTACGGCAACACCTGAAAATTGCAGATACGCGCAGCGCCTCGCTGGTAGGCCTGCAAATCAAAGCGGGTGGAAAGCCACGGAGTGAGCTCCCCGGCGGTAAAACCTTGAACTATGGGAATTTCCTGCATATGCTGCCCGGTTTACCACAGAGCAGCAGCAGGAACAATGCCGGAATGATACCCGGCAGCGCGTTTCGC
>JAFXDR010000158.1 GCA_017521145.1 Akkermansia sp.
GAGCTTAACGGTGAGAACGGTGTCCTTTATACCCTTGAAGGTATCAGCATCTCGGCTTCTCTGAGCGGGGCCACCCCGCCCCCGGCTGCGACCACGGATTACTACTGGGAGAGCGGCGCGGGTCATTGGAGTGATGCCAAGTGGAGCACGACTGATGGCGCCACGAGCGGCCAGACCACCCTGCCGACCAGTGGCACGGTGAATGTGGTCTTCAATAACGCGGAGACGGCATCCATTTCCATTGGAACCGGTGTGAGCGTGAATGATATGAGCGTAAACGCCGGCACCTACACCTTTACCGGAGATGAAGCCGCCACGCTGGATGTGGCAGGCACGCTTACGGTGGGCAGCGGTGCTACGGCGAACATTAAAACCGCAGTAGAGGTGGGGAGTATTGAGGTGGCCGGTACGCTGGGTATCAGCCAGAGCATTAAGGTGGCAGAGAACGGCACCGTGATACTGGATGCTGCCGGCACGATAAATCTGCAGGATTTTGAACCCACCACCAGCACCACGAACTTTGTCGATTCGATGAACGCGTTTGGCACCACGATCAATACCTACAAGGTGTTTGATGGCGGCAGCATTTCCGGCACAATCGGCACATGGCAGATTGATGGCACGACTACCACTGATGGAACCTTCCATGCAGATACGGGTGAATATACCATTGCCGCTGAGGGGGAGATATACGGTGTTGGTACTGGCACTGTCAATTCGTCCTCAGTGACCGGGGCAGAAGGCTTTGCTCTCAATGGTGGTGAGCTTGTGCTGGATGCTGCTCCCACGGAAGCAGGCTTCATCACCGCCACAGATAAGGGCGGTACGCTGAATCTGAATGGCAAGACTTTGAAGCAGAGCGCGCTGGGGGTTCTGGCTGGTGCTACCGTGCTGGAATCAGGCGATGATGCCAGTAGTGCCAGTAGTATATATGACCTGGGTGACGATAAGGCTCTGGCTTCCAATCTCTCACTGAGTGACACCTGGAAGGGTACCGTGAAGATGGGCAATATTGGCACCGGTGCCACCCCGCCCGAGAACCTCAACATTAGCAGGCTTGGTCTCACCGGGTCGTCTATTGAGATGGGTGTGGTCCGCGTGAATAAACTGATCAGCAGATCTGCTGCCGCTGTGCAGGCTGATTCGCTCACCCTGGGGGATGAATCGGTGGTGAACGGGGCTCTGACTCTGACGAGCGGCACGCTGACCCTGGGCAGTGCTGCTGCCAGTCTGACCGCCGCCAGCTTGGAGACCTCTTCCGGCGATCTCACCATTGCTGCATCCAGCCAGGATGTGCTGGATGCGCTGAATACCAAGGCTTCTCAGAGGGCGATCCCCATTCTGACGCTCACCGCAGATGACTTCGATGGCGATTTGACGCAGAAAGAGATTGTTGTGCCGACTCGCGCTGCGGCCCCGGTAGAGAAATACTTTACCGAGTTGCAGTGGAATGCCACTAAGACGCAGCTCAGCTATGCAGCGCGAGTGAATCCGGACTATGTGGGTGCTCGCGTAGAGGCCACGACTCAGAATGGTCTTGCCGGTGTGGCTCTGTTGCAGCAGGCATTGCAGCAGGTGAATCCGCAGGTAACTGCCCCGGATAGTGCGCTGGCTGCTGTGCTGAATGCCGTGGATGCTGGCGAATTGAGCGAGGAAGGGGCTGCTGCTGTGGCCGGTGCTGCTACCGCCGTGCTGGGCATGGCCGCCCATGGCGACCTGGACCGCCAGCTGCAGGCAATCCGCAACCGCACCACCACCATGGGTGTGGACCAGAGCGTGGTGCACCACGATATGCCCTACTTCAACGCCTGGATCAACGCTGAAGGCGACTACAGCGAGCTGAGCGACGACGGCACCGAAGGCGGCTACAAGCTCAACAGCTGGGGTGGCACCGTGGGCTTCGATGTGGATATCACGCCCACCTTCACCGCCGGTATGGCCCTCACCGCCATGTATGGCGATCTGGACGTGACCGGGACTGACACCGCCAGCGGCGAGCTCAACACCTACTACGTGAGCGCCTTTGCCCGCTACTGCGCCAGCGCCTGGACCCACACCTTCGTGGCCACGGCCGGTCTCTCCGATATCACGCTGGACCGCACGGTCATGGGCGAGGAAATCAATGGCGAGACCGATGGCGTGAGCTTCGGCCTCATGTACGAAGTAGGCCGCGTATTCGCGCTGGATGAAGACGGCACAGCCTGCCTGCAGCCCATCTTCAACGTGACCTGGCGCCACACCAGCGTGAGCGGATACACCGAAGATGGCAGCGACCTGGCGCTCAAGGTGGATGAGCAGACGCTCGATACCGTGACCTTCGGCGTGGGTGCCCGCCTGCAGGCCATTGTGGGCGAGAGCATGTACAACCGCACCAGCATCTTCGAATGCCGCCTGCTGGCCAAGTTCGATGCCGGTGACCGCAGCAGCACCAACGATGTGGCGCTGGCCGCCCTGGATGGCGACGGTATGTCCGCAAGCGTGGAGAGCGCTGAACGTGGTCCCATTGGTCTGGAAGCCGGTGCCGGCCTGACCATTCCGCTGGGTGACGAAGGCGGCAGCCTGTTCATGGATGCCGCAATCGAGCTGCGCGCCGACTACACCAACGTGAACGGCACAGTGGGTTATCGCGTCAACTTCTAATGGAAGTTGATTAAGCAAAAAAAGCTCCTGAGATGCCAATCTCAGGAGCTTTTTTTGCATCTCGCAGCCAGCGGCTGCGAACTTCTCTCTGCGAAGCAGAACTTATCTCGCCGGAAGGCGAACTTATCTCCCGGCGTTAGCCGGGAACTTATCTCAGCCCCGGCAGGGGGCTGATGAGCTGCTTTTTCTTTCCCAACGGGTGCAGATTTGAGTTCAGTTGCGCCATGGGGAGTACCGCTGCTGATGCAGCGGTAACGAGTCGCCCCGCGGGCGGGGCTCAATGAATTACTTGCTGCGCAAGTATGGAAATACCGCTGCTTGCGCAGCGGTATGAAAGCAGGGCGTTGCCCTGCATGAAATCCTGCCCTGGACGGGCAGGATGAAATACCGCCCGTGCCGGGCGGTATTTATGAGGTGAAAACAAGCTCTGAGCTACCGCTCAGAGCTTGTTTCTTCTCCGCATACTGCCGGGAGGCAGTATGGGAACTGCTCATTCTGCATTCTGCATTATGAATTCTGCATTTTCTGGAATTGGTCCTGGCAGGGGCAGGCGGCGAGGGTCCAGGTGGCTTTGCCGCTTTCGGCAATGTGCACCAGGGCGTGGTAGGTGTCTTCCTCATCGGTGCCGAGTCTGGCGGCAATTTCACCGGCCGTGGCAGGGGTGGTGGAGAGGGCGGCTTCTGCGGCGGCGAGGAGCTTCAGGAACACGTTGGCTGCCAGCTTGCCTGCCTGCACGCCGGGCTGGTGGTAGGCGTTGATGTGGATGAGGCTGGCGTAGAAGCTCACGGTGCGTTCAAAGAGGGCGATGAGCATGCCCAGGGTGTAGGCGTTCACCACGGGGATGGAGATGGTGATGTTCTTGCGACCGCTTTCGGAGAGAGCTTTGCGGGTACCGCGCAGGAAGCCCTGCAGGTAGTCACCGGCGGTGAAGTTGTTTTCCACTTTCACGGTGTCGGTGGGGGCTTGGCGCACTTCGATGAAGGTCACGAAGAAGTTGTTGATGCCATCGCGCAGCTGCTGCACGTAAGCGTGCTGGTCGGTGGAGCCTTTGTTGCCGTATACGGAGATGCCCTGGTTGACGGTGTTGCCGTCCAGGTCGAGCTCCTTGCCGAGGGATTCCATGATGAGCTGCTGGAGATACTTGGAGAAGAGCACGAGGCTGTCCTTGTAAGGCAGCACCACCATGTCTTTCTTACCCTTGCCTTCGCCGGCCTCGTACCAGGCGAGGGCGAGCTTCATGGCCATGTTGGTGGCAGTATCGGCCACGCGGGTGTGGGCATCCATGGCGGCGGCACCAGCCAGCAGGCTGTCGATATCCACACCCTGCAGGGCGGCGGGAACAAGACCCACCACGGAGGTTTCGGAGGTGCGGCCTCCCACCCAGTCTTCCATGGGGAAGCGCTTGACCCAGCCTTCGCTCACGGCTACCTGATCGAGGGTGGAGCCCACGCCGGTGACGGCTACGGCCTGCCTGGCGAAGCAGAGGCCCTTATCGGCAAAATACTGCTGGGCGCAGACCATGCCGTTGCGGGTTTCGGGGGTGCCGCCGCTCTTGGAGATGACCACGGCGAGTGTCTCAGTGAGGGGCAGGGTATCGAGCACCTTGTACATGCCGTCCGGGTCGGTGTTATCCAGGAAAGCCATGTTGAGCCCATCGGCCGGCAGGGCATCGGCCACGAGCTCCGGCCCCAGAGCGGAACCACCAATGCCAATCACGAGGCAGGTGGTGTATTTGCGGCCATTGGGGGCCAGGATGCGGCCGGCAAGCACATCGGCAGCAAAGGCTTTCAGGTCGGCCAGGGGTTCATCAATTTTGGCGCGGAGCTCGGCTGTGGGGGCAATGGCGCTGTTGCGCAGCCAGTAGTGGCCCACCATGCGGTTTTCATCGGGGTTGGCAATCACACCGCTTTCCAGAGCCGCGATATCGGCATAGGCGCGGTCGATGAGCGGCTGCATCTCTGCCAGGAACCCGGGCGTGAGCGGCAGTTTGGAAAGATCCAGGGAAATCCCCATTTCGGGGTAACGCAGAAGCTGTGAGGCGTACTGTTTCATAACGCGTGGTATTATACGCTACTGCGCTGCATTCGGCAAGAGCAATCCGACTCATGTATTGGCAAATGACGATTGACGATTGAAAAAATGACTGCGGATGGTGAGAGCTGGACACAATAATGGGCTTCGGTGAGAGGATGCTTATGGAGAAAATGTCATGATGCCGGAGGAAATTTGATAGATGGTCATGCGTGGGATTGCCCGATTTATGCGGGTTGCGGGCATCCGGGTGTATGGCAGCATGGCACGTTTCGTTATTATCGGCTTGCAATGCAAGGCTCTATGTGGTAGCATGGCGCGCGTTCATGATTACCGATTCTGAAGCATTGTTCCAATGGAAACTGCGCGCTGCTGCTCAGCCGCAGGGGCGCACAGTGCTCGATCTGGAAGCCGATAGCCTGCACCGCCACCGCGAGAAGCTCTGCCTGATTCAGTATGCCGATGCGGAGGGCGTGGTGATTATTGATCCGCTGGCTATTGAGGATATGAGGCTTTTCTCTATCTGGCTGCAGGAGGCCGATGTGTGGATGCACGGGGCCGATTATGATATGAGCCTGCTGCAGACGGCCTACGGCGTGCTGCCGCATATGATTCTGGATACGCAGATTGCGGCGCGTCTGCTGGGTTTCCAGCAGTTCGGTCTGGCGGCCCTGGTGGAGCATTATTATGGTATTGTGCTCAGTAAGAAGAACCAGCGCGCCAACTGGGGCTTGCGTCCCATGCCGGACGACATGAAGGAATATGCCCAGGGGGATGTGAAGTACATGCTTGAGATGGCAGATAATCTGGTGGCTGAGCTTAAGCAGCTGGGGCGCTACGAGTGGTTCCTGGAGAGCTGCGCCTGCAATCTGGAGCATGGTCGCGAGCGCCACCAGAGCACAGGGCAGGCTCCCTGGCGCATCAAGGGCAGCGGCAAGCTGAACCGCCGCGGTCTGGCGGCTCTGCGCGCTCTCTGGACCTGGCGCGATGGCGAGGCCGCTTCCATTGACCGCCCGGCTTTCATGGTGGCGGGCAATGATGAGCTGATTAGCTGGAGCCTGGCGCTGCAGGAATTCCGCCCGGTGTTCCCCCACCGCAACATGCACAACCACCGCGCTGCGCGTTTCCGCAAGGCGGTGGAGCATTTCCAGTTGCTGGATGAGGAGGATTACCCGGAGCTGCTCAGGCGTGTGCACCACGAATCGGATGCCCATTTCGATGCCCGGGTGGAGCATTGGAGCGCTTGCCGCAATGCTGTGGCCGAGGAATTGGCGCTGGAGCCTTCCCTTATTGCAACCCGCAGCCAGATTGAGGCCATTGCAACCAATGAGGAGAAGGGACTCGCAGCCCTCATGTCGTGGCAGAGAATGCTTATCTTGAAAGATTAAGGTTTTTCAAATTTCCATGCTTGCCGGGAGGCAGGTTGAAATTTTGAATGTAGAAATTTTGATTTTGAATGTGTGAGATTCCCTGCGCCAATGCGCAGAGGAAAAGCAACAAGCGCTGAGATGAATCTCAGCGCTTGTTTTACTACTCCATGCTGCCGGGAGGCAGCATGCGAATTTCACATTCTGCATTCTGCATTCCGAAATCTGCATTCACAGGGGTTCTGCATTCACCGGCGTTTGCCGAACAGGCCTTTGTCGTAGGTGCGGTGGAGGCAGAAGACGATGGCAAGCAGCAGCCACCAGACCAGCATGGGTGCGGTGGTGAACCAGAGCCCCTGTTGAACCTGTTCGGCGGCCTGCCAGATGATGGTGCATGGTATGGCCAGCAGGATAAGCCAGCGCAGCAGGGCGGGCACGAAGGGCATAACCCACAGGAAGAGCAGCAGGCAGACTGCGGTGGTGCTGAGGCTCTGCCAGCTTTGCAGCAGCGGCAGCTGGCGCAGCACCTGGCCGCCCTTGGGGCGTTCGCTGGTATGGGTGATGATGAGTTCGGTGCCTGCGAGCTGGGAGAGGGTGCGGGCCAGACGCTCCAGGCGCAGCGGGGTGTTCTGCTTTTCGGCTGGCTGTTCCAGCATCACGATGGGGTGCTTGCCCAGCTTTTCCGTGAGGTCGGTGCCGGCCACTACATCGGCCAGGGGAATGGAAACTACCCTGGCATCATTCAGGCGGGTACGGCCGTTCTCATCGATGGGCAGGGTGAAGCCGCCGTAGCTGACTTCTTTGCCGAGTTTCACCTTCACGTCTTTGCCATCCAGCCCCAGGCGTGCCAGTGCCAGGCGGAAGGGGAGGGTCGGTATCGTCTCGCCATTCCAGCGCATGAGCAGGGGAAAGGAAATGCTGTCCACCGCCGAGGGATTGTGCGTGTGCGGTTCGCCTTCCAGCCAGTCCGGAGCCCAGACCACGGCCAGGGCATCGGGTGTTTCGGTGAGCCCGTTGGGCAGCGGGCGGTTGGCCACCGGCAGGCCGTTCGGGTTGCCTTCAATATTTTCGGCGGGGATGGAGGCGTTGCGCAGCATGGCCGGGGTGAAATCCGGCTGGGCGGCGGTGCGCCCGCGAAGCCCTACGGCAGAGTGCGGGAAGCCTGCCAGCACCCGGCAGAGCATTTCGCGTACCATTTCGCCATGCTCACCCGGCCAGATGAGCGGTGAGGAAAGCCCTACGGTGGTGGCACCCCCTTGCTTGAGCTTGTTGAGAAGTACGGCGGTATCCTGCGGCCCCAGGGGCAGGGCGGCAAAGGCGGCTGCGCAGGCTTCCTCATTGAGTTCGACCATGCCCACGGTGGGGCATTCGCGCAGGCGGGTATGGCTGACTACGGGCTCCATGACCACCGGTTCCTGCGGTTTGAGCAGCTGGGGAAAATCGGCCTCGCTCCACTGGCAGAGCGCATGGCCCAGGCGGTTGTAGAGCCACTGGTCATAGCGGTGCAGGGTGTCTGGCATGGCATACCAGGCACCACTGAGCACGAGCAGCCAGAAGATGACTGCCAGGAAGCTTACATGTTTAGAAGTTGCAGGAGGCATGCGGCAGCGGGGCTTGCGGGTGAGTCCTGGGGGGTGTGGGCTGCGGCGTGGCGCAGTGCCGCCAGCCCGGCGGGAATGAGATTGAGGTACCAGTCGCG
The DNA here is from genome assembly GCA_017521145.1 of Akkermansia sp. GTDB lineage: Bacteria > Verrucomicrobiota > Verrucomicrobiia > Verrucomicrobiales > Akkermansiaceae > Akkermansia. The sequence continues at coordinate 7,738 of JAFXDR010000158.1, forward strand.
TTGCTGGTTGTAGCCGATATTGGCGAAAGCACCCAGCGCCTGCATGAGACGCTGCATGGCGCAGGCGTAGAATACTTCCGGCTGCAGGAGCCGCCCCTCCATCTGCTGCCAGAGTTGCAGCAGTTCATGGCGCTCGGCTTCGCTCAGCTGCATGTAGGGGTCGTAGAGGAGCGAGGCCAGGTCGTATTCCTTGCGGCCATAGCGCATGCCCTGGAAGTCGATGAGCCAGGCTTTGCCGGCGTGCAGCATGATGTTCTGGCTCTGGCAGTCGCGGTGCACGGGTACGCGCGGCAGGCTGGCCAGCCAGCCGGCCATGGCCTGCAGCTCCGGCTGTGCCAGAAATGCGGCGGCATCTCCCCCCAGGTGGCGGCCGATGAGGTGTTCGGCAAAGTATTCCTGGTCCCAGCGGTAGAGGGGGGCATCGAAGGGTGGTTGCAGTTCCCAGCCGGGGGTGAGGCGGTAGAAGGGCAGCAGGGTGTGGAATGCCTGTTCGTAGGCAGCGCGGCGCTCTGCCCAGGGGGCATCACGCAGGCTCAGGATATCGGTGTTGCCTAAATCCTGCACCAGACAGGCGCCGCAGTTTTCCGGCAGGGCTTCTTCTGCCAGGATGGCCGGCACGCGGATGCCTGCTGCGGCCAGTCCGTGCGCGGCAGGCAGAAAGGAGTTGTTGTCGGCCCGCCGGGCAGTCCAGTGAATGCCCAGCACCCCTCGGGCGCGCAGAATGCTGCGGCCACTGGCTCCGGCAGAGACAGCCTGCAACTCCTCCGGCTGCACCGGGGTGTTGCTCTGCTGCTGCATCATACGCGCCAGAATGGCGCGTGCCTGGGAGGGCGGCTCCATGCGGGCGGATTCTTAGTCCACTTTGAAGAAGCTCAGTCCCTGGTTTTCACCCTTGCGGGGGGCTCGTTTGCCACCGGAGGGCAGGTTGGCTATGCCGTCTGCCTGCGGGGGCATGGGGGGCGGTGCCTGCGGCACTCGGCCACCGCCGGGAATCGGGGAGTTCGGGTAAAGCGGGGTACGCGTGGAGGACGGCGGGATGGGGGCTGCGCCCGGGGCTATGGGTTTCACCGGGGGCTGCACGGGGATGTTGGGTACTGCGGGGGGAGCCGGGTTCTGCGGAGCGGCGGGAGCCGGCGCGGGGCTGGGCTCAGGGTGGGGAGCCGGCTCCGGCGCGGGTTTGGGCATTACCGGTTTGAAGGCGGGCGCGTCGTCTTCATCCTCTTCCTCGTGCTTCACCACTTTTTTCTTTTTTTTCGGTGCCGGCTTTTCTTCGGGGGTGTAGTCGGTTTCCAGACGCAGGTTTTCAATCTGTTTGGCAATCTGGATGAGCAGCAGCACACAGGTGCCGGCAATCAGCGGCCAGGCGGCCAGGGAAAGCTGTGTAAGAAGTTCTGCCCGTGTGATATCTGACGGGCGGTTGCTCAGAAATTCCGCGCCGTTCAGGAAGCCGGCGATAATCAGGAAAATGGAGACAAAATACCCAAGCGGGATGGCAATCATCATAGCGCGGATATTGTAGCAGAATGCCCTTTTGTGTCAAGCAAAAGGGTTGACCTTCGTGTCTGCTTGCTGTACTGTGAACTTACGCATGGATTTCCGTATTATAGCCGCTGCAAAACCCTCTATCGCCTATGCCCGCGATGGCGTGAAATTCTTTGAGGAACGCCTGCGCCCGCTGGGCCGGGTGGAGCTCCGCTACGTGAAGGCCGGCGATTCGGAGGCTGTTTCGGCCCGCCTGCTGGAGGCCAGCGAGGGCTGCCTGCGCATTGCTATGGATGAGCGCGGTGAAAACTGGACCACTCGCGAGTTTGAAAGCCGGGTGCGCCGCTGGCAGTTGCAGGCGGTGAAACACGTGGCCTTCCTCATCGGTGCGGCTGATGGCCACACCCCGGCTCTGCGCGCTGCCTGCGACCACGTGCTCTGCCTGGGCCGCCACACCATGCAGCATGAGCTGGCCCTGGTGGTGCTCCTGGAGCAGATTTACCGCGTTCATACCCTGCTGGCCGGCAGCCCCTACCACCGGGACTGATGAAATGCAGATTTCAGAATGCAGAATGCAGAATGTGAAATTTGCCTGCTGCCTCCCGGCAGCAGGTGGATTCGGAAAAAAGCCTGAGATGCTCTCAGGCTTTTTTTATGATTGTTACTAAGCGGAGCGCTCTTCTGCCAGCAGGCGTTTATGAATAGTGATGGCTGAGGCGGTCATGATGGCCGTCAGTTGGTTAGCTTCGTCCCGAATGGCTTCCAGTTTTTTGACGGGGAGCATTTCTGAATCGGCCAGCAATGAAAGCCAATAGCAGCATTCATCTGCTTCTTCCTGACAGACGCGTATCTTGTTCATAAAATCGCGGTCGCTTTTTCCGACAGTAGCGGCGCGATAGTTAGCGCCTACTGCAGTGCCGCAACGCAGCAGCTGTTTGCCAATTACTTCATATTCACCCCCCTTCGGCAATGCTTTCCACAGCTTCACAATTCGGAGGGCGAAATCATATGTACGCTGTCGCAATTCTGCCCCTCTCTTGCCATAATCAACATCCATATCTACCGCATACTATATCACACTTCAGCCTGTAGCAAGCAAAAAAGCCTGAGAGTATCTCAGGCTTTTTTTCAAATCCCCATGCTGCCGGGAGGCAGCATGCGAATTCCTATTCTGCATTCTGCATTCTGAAATCTGCATTCATCAGAGCGTGCCCCATTTTCCTTTGCGGATGGAGTTCATGTAGTAGGTGACTCCACGAATCCAGGAATTGTGGCTTTCGCAATAGACGCGGCTGAGCTGGATGAGGGTCACGCGGCCTTTCGCGTGGTGTTTCCCGAGAATCTCAGCAAGGTTGTTGATACATTCTTCTTTGCTTTCAAAGCGTCGCTGTCCGCGGCGTCCCATGATACCCGCCAGATTGTTCTTCTTGCGGGCAGCGCTGGAGGTGGCATTGGCCGATTCGTGGCGCATGATGGCCTCCATCAGCACGGGATCCACACCATGTTTGGCAGCGGCCTCCCTGATAGCGGGGCGCAGCGCACTCAGAATCTCGGAATGCGCTGTGAGCACCATCATCAGGCCTGTCAGTATGGTCATGGTTACTCTCATGTCGCGCGCATGCTAGAGGATTATTACACTTTTGTCAAGTAAAAAATGCAAAACTCACGCGATTGAGGCTTGACCTATGGATTCGGTTTTTGATAATCTTAACCATTTACACTCGATTTCAGCCGCAGATGCTGCCATCGGGCAGGAGTTCGAGCAGGGCAAAGCAGTTTTCATCCAGCGTGTCGAGCACTTCCAGATCAGCTTCGCTGCGGATGGCGTAGTACTCCGCGCCCCACAGGCGGGCGATTTCCTGCATGCGGAAAGGCTGGGGCTGTACGAGGAGGCGATCCAGTTCCGGATCGCCGGCGGTATCTCGCTGGGCAGCAGCGGCTCCTTCGTTGTTGAGCACCGCCACAATGCGCTTGCCGGGAGGCAGCTGGGGGAGAATGGCAGTGGCGGTGATGTCGCGCAGGAGGGTGAGGTCGCCAATGAGGCAGCAGCCGCTGGCGGCATCGGCCGCGTTGCCCAGGAAGGCGCTCAGCACGCCATCGGCCCCGGTGCTGTGCAAATCGCGCAGGTAGAGGGTGGGTACCTGAATCTGGGCGTAGCGGTTCCAGAGGCGCACGGTGGTGGCACTGCCCACGCAGATGACATCGGCCAGGCAGGCGTGTTGAGAGAAGGCGCGCACGAGTGCTTCGGCAGATTCCGGGTAGCCGAGCAGCATTTCTTCCAGTTGGCCGGCGGCACGGCGGCTGCGGGTGAGCAGGCGCCCGGTATCGCCCACATGCGGCACATCGCCCAGGGCTTTCATGATTTGTTCCAGCTCACCCTCTACAACATTGCTCTTGCGGCTGAGCCCGGAGAACCCGGTGCGGGTGATGGAATATACCTCGGTCTGGGGCAGGTTTTCGAGCGCTTTCCAGAAGGAGCCGGTGGGTACATCGCCCACGCGCAGCACGTGGCGCGGCGGGTTCTGGATGAGCATTTCATCGCCCCCGTGCAGGAGGTAGGGGGCGAGCTCTTCGCGCAGGCCGCTGCTGGCTTCGGCCAGCACGGGGACGCGCAGGGTCTGCGCCAGCCAGAGCACAGGTTCCTGTTCGTCCGGGTTGAGGGCACCGATGAGCAGCACCAGCCCTTCCATGGAGCGGAAGCGCAGCATTTGCGAGACCGCCACCAGCGAGCCTCGGAAACGCGGGGCAGGCGGCGCATCGCCCACTTCGATGCTGCTGAAATCGCTGCAGGGCGGTTCGGCAGCGGCATCGAGCCGCACGTGCAGGTGCAGCGGGAAGCCTTCGCTGAGCAGCTCAACCATGTTGGGCAAATCAGAAACCGGGCAGGGCAGGTTGAGCTCCACCGTGGGGGCATACATGCCGAACAGGGCTTCCTGCTCTACGCGCTGGGGCGCGCCGGTGCCGCCGCAGCTTTCGGCGCTGTCCATGGTGAGCACCACGAGCGGACGGCGCTGGTAGTAGGCATTGATGACCGCCGGGGTCATGGCGGCGGCAGAGGAGCCTGTGCCTGCCACTACGATGGCGGGGCGTCCCGTGGCCTGCACCCGGCCCAGGGCAAAGAATGCGGCAGAGCGGTCATCGGCCACGCTCCAGCGGTGCACTACGGGGCAGTCTGCCAGGGCGCGGTAAAGCGGGGTGTTCAGTTCGCCGGGGCAGCAGACCCATTCGGCCACACCGGCCATGGCTGAGCAGGAGATGAGAGAGAACATGCGGGGTGAGACAGGTGGGGGTGATTACTGGGGCAGGGCGATGCGCTCGCCCATGTGGCGGGGTTCGCTGCCGATGAGCAGGTCAAATACCATGGCTACGCGCGCGGCGCGCTCGCGCAGGAACTGCCGCAGCCAGGTGGGACGGTTGATGGGTACGAGCGGGGCGTTGAGCCCCTCGGCATTCATACCCAGCTGGCGTGCTGTGGCTACTGCGCGTTTCACGTGGTAGGACTGGCTGATGATGGTGAGCTTTTCTGCTCCGAAAATGCGGTTGGCACGCACCACGGAATCATAGGTGCGCAGCCCGGCATAATCGCACACAATCTTATCCTCCGGTACGCCGAGTTTCACCAGGGCTGCCTTCATGTCGCGCGGTTCGTTGTAGTATTTTTCGCGGTTATCGCCGGAGACGATGAGGCAGCGCAGCTTGCCGGTTTTCCAGAGTTCGGCAGCGGCCTGCATGCGCCCGGTGAAGTAGAAATTGGCGCGGTTGCGGCTCAGGCGCTTGCTGCAGCCCAGTACCAGTCCCACATCTCCCTGGCGGCAATCGGCTGCCTTGGCGTGGCAGTGGTCATTGGCGCGCAGGTTGGTGAAGGTTTCAGCCCCCAGGATGATGAGCAGAACCGAGAGCAGCATGAAACTGCCCAGCTTGGTGCAGAAAACGAGAGCTTTCAGAAATTTGCGCATGGATTAGTTGACCCCGAATACCTGGATGCGGGTGGTGAGTTCGTGCGTTTCGCCGCAGCGCAGCATGATGTTTTCGGCTGGCACCACCGTGGTTTCCACGGCCAGGAATCCGCGTTCGTTGCCTTCTCCCAGGTCGCCCATGCCGGCAGCCAGGGCGGCACCGGGGTTCCACACCACGGCAGAGCCGCTGCCGGCGCGGCAGATGCGGATGCTGCGTTCCCAGGCGGGGTCGTGGATGGTGATTTCGGCATTTTCCGGCACCGGGTGGTAGATGCGGTCGATGTGGCCCAGGGGAATGAGCGGGTCTTCCGGGTGGGGAATGGCATCACCGGCAAATTCGGTGAAAGCGAGCTCTTCCAGGCCAGTCACGGCTACCTGTTCGTAGTCGCTCACGGCGAAATAGGTGTGCATGGCGGCAGAATAGGGCATGGCGCGCGGCACATCGAGCGTGATGAGGCTCATGGTGAGTTCGTTGCCAATCTCCATGGCCAGGGCTCCGCTGGGCAGCATTTCATTTTCCGGCGGCAGAGCCAGCAGCAGGTTTACGCGGCCATCCTCCCCTTCTTCGCAGCGTCCCACCTGCCAGGTGGAGATACGGGCAATACCGTGCGAGGGCAGGGAGGCATCCTCCGTGTTCTTCCCGAACCACGGCCAGCACAGCGGTATACCGCCGCGCAGAGCCTTGCCTTTTTTGAATACGGCCTTGGGGCTCATGTAGATGACCGGCTTGTGCCCGGCCGGTGCCCAGCTGAGCACGTGCCCGCCGTAAAGGGAAATTTCTGCCGTGCAGAGGGCGGTTTCTATCTTGAGAATCGGAAAATCTTCGCCGTAGGGGTATACTGTGGTGACCATGGTGCTTGTATGCGCGGGAGTGTATCAAAATAGTCTGTCGCTTGCAAGACTATTATCTTGTGTGCAGGCCAGTGGAGGTGTTGCTGCATTTGGTGCAGGATTGCATGCCCTCTGTTTTTCCGGCGTGTGCTAATCCAGCTCGCCCAGCACAATTTCCGGTGTGTAGAACGGGAAGTGGTAGCTTTCGAAATCCTGACCCAGTTCGTCCCAGTAGGCGCGCATGCGGGCCGGGGGGAATATCTCGTCCCGGGTGGCGATATAGGCGCGGTGCCAGGAGAGGTGGGGCTGCTCGGGGAGGGTCTGGCAGGCATCGGCCAGGAAATCCAGCTCTTCCACCTGCTGCTGGGCAGAGGGTTCCTCGAAAGTGCCCGCCGGGGCGTATTTTTCCGGGGTTGATTCGTCCTTGAACGCATTGCCGCCCAGCGTGGCCACGGAGCGGATGGTGCGTTGCAGCACTTTGAGGCGCAGACCGTATTGCGGGCTGGCGGGGTAGGGGGTGCCGTTGATGGCCACGGCTTTGTGCAGCGGGAGCTTCTGGCAGCTCTGCTCCGCCACCCACACGCCGAAGGACCAGGCAAAGAGGTAGATGCGCTCGTAGTGGGCAAAATCTTCTGCCGCCAGCGGGCAGAGTTTCCGGTGGTCGTAGAAGCATACCACGTCGTAGCCCGCCGGGAAGGGGAGCTGCTGCACGGCGTTGGGCGTGGCGCCCCAGCCCAGCATGAAGAGGATGAGCTGTTTGTTTTCCGGTTGCTGAATGAGCCAGGCGGTCTTCATGGCAGTTAAACTTTTTTGCGCGCCCAGCGCAGGCCAAAGAGCATCTTGCGCAGAATCAGGTATTCCACCAGCATATCGCAGGCAATGAGCATCCAGATGCCCACCAGCGAGAGCGTTTCCGGCCACAGCCAGTACCACACCAGCAGACAGAGCACGCGGAAGAAGCCCATGCCGCCGTATGAAACCCACATCACGCGGCGCGTATCGCCTGCGCCGCGCAGGCACATCTTGCAGATAAGCATGGCGGCATAGAAGGGCTCGATGATGAGGAAGGCCTGCACTACCGGGCGGGTGGTGGCAATCAGTTCCGGTGAGCCTGCGGCAAAGATATCTACGAAGATATCCGGCCACAGGGCAAAGACTACGCCCATGCAGCCCATGAAGAGCACGCTGTAGCGTACGCACGTGCGAACGGTTTCCAGTGCAAGCCGCACACTGCGGGCTCCCAGGTACTGCCCCACCAGGGTGGCTCCGGCCATGCCGATGGCGAAGCCGGGCAGGAAGCTCAGTGATTCAATGCGGATGGCGATATTGTGTGCGCCCACGGCGGCATCGCCCAGTGAGGAGATGATGCGCAGCACGAATATCTGGATGACCCAGATGCCTGCTACCTCGATAGCTTGCGGCACGCCGATGCTGAGGATGCGGAACATCATGCCGAAATCGGGCTTCAGGCTCTTGCGGTCCAGGTAGAGCGGGGGCGCATAGGTGCTGCCCTGGGAGGCGCAGAAGTCATCCAGCGGCTGGTCCTTCATCTCGCGGCTCAGCTGCCAGGTCCGCTTGATGAGGATGCCCAGCAGCACGGTTGCCGCGGCGGCCATACCGCCTATCATGCCCAGTGCCAGGCCTTCCACAAACATGCCGCACACCTGCACGAGGAAGAGGCTGAAAACGATGTTGAGCCCATCGACCACCAGCATGATGATGAATGGCGTGCGCGTATCTCCCGCACCGCGCAGCGCGGCATTCAGCGCAAATACCACGCCGGAGAAAACAGCAACCCAGCAGCCGGTGTACATGTAGCGCAGGGCTACTTCGCGGGCATATTCGCTCAGGCTGAGTACTTCCGATACCAGGAAATCTGCTGTGCCATACATGAGCAGCGCTGAAAGGAAACCTGCAATCAGCCCCAGTACCGCGGCCTGGTTGGCGGCGTAGTTGGCATCGGCATATCTGCGGGCGCCGGTCATGCGGCTGACAATGGCGGTGGCACCCATGCCTACCGCGCCCTGCATCACAAAGCCCAGCCACATCACAAAGGAGGTCACGCCGATGCCGGAGGCAATCTGGGCTGTTTTTTCGCCGTAGTCGCCCATGTGGGTGGCCAGCACCAGTGAGGTGGAGGCGCAGATGAAGCTCATCACCTGCTCCAGCAGGGGCCAGAGCGCAATGGACACAATCTGGCGGGGCAATGTCATGCCTGCCAGCTTTCCGCCCAACTGACCTTTGGCCAGGGCTACGCGGATTTTGCCCTCTCTGCCGTCACCTGCACTCATGGCTGGAGGTATTGTAACATGCTCCGGAGTTGATGAACAGTAAAAAAAGGGAAAAAGAGGACAAAGGGAAGGATATCCGGGCTTCTGTTCCTTTAATGCTGGAGGTGGGTCAGGGCATCGCGCAGGTCATCGCAGGTGATTTCCTTGCTGAGCACCGGGTAACCGAGCTGCTTGAGCAGCACGAAGCGGATGGAGCCGTTCTGGAATTTCTTGTCGCTGGCGGTGAGGGCGAGCGCGCGGTCAATCTCTACCCCGGCGGGCAGGGTGAGGGGGAGTTCCAGCGTTCGGAGCACTTCGAGCACATCGCGCTCTTCTCCGGCGCTGAGCCCGGCATGGCGCCGGGAAAGGAACAGGGCTGCGCGCAGACCCAGGCTCACGGCTTCGCCGTGCAGCAGCTCGCCATAGGGCAGAGCGGCTTCGATGCCGTGGCCGATGGTGTGGCCCAGGTTGAGAAAGGCGCGGATGCCCAGGGTCTCTTTTTCATCTTCTTCCACAATGCGGGCTTTGATGGCGATGTTGGCGGCAATGATATCTGGCAGGCGGTCGATGGTGGCCAGGGTGAAGCCCAGGTCAATCTCGTCTGCCAGTTCGCGCAGGGTATGGAGCATGCCGGGTTTGCGGATGGCGGCGTGCTTGACCATTTCGGCCATGCCTTCGCGCAGCAGGCGGGGGGAGAGCGTGGTGAGGGTGGTGGGGTCGATGAGTACCAGTCGTGGCTGGTGGAAGGCACCGATCAGGTTTTTCCCGGCTTCGATATCGACGGCGGTTTTACCACCCACGGAGCTGTCTACCTGCGCCATCACGCTGGTGGGAATCTGCACGAAGGGAATGCCGCGGTAGTAGATGCTGGCCAGGAAGCCTGCCATATCGCCCACCACGCCGCCTCCCAGCGCCACGATGAAGCTGGTGCGGTCGTGCCCGGCTTGCACCATTTCATTGGCCAGGGTTTCAATGGTGCTCAGGTTCTTGTGCGCCTCACCGGCGGGGAAGATGTGCTGGCTGGTGGTGTAGCCGCTGTCTTCGAGACTCCGGCACACGCGTTCGGCATAGAGCGGGGCTACGTTGGAATCGGTGATGATGGCGGCCTTGCCCTCGAGCCGGGCGTTGCTGCAGAGATAGCCAATGGATTCGAGCGCGCCGTTGGAGACATGCACATCGTATGACTGGGGGCCGAGGGATAGGGAAACGTTCGCCATACCGGTGATTATAGTGCAGCACTGCGCGGATGCAAGGAGATAACGCGTCAGACTCCCGGAACTGAAAAAGAAAATCCCCCTGCGGCTGGAAAACCGCAGGGGGAAGGAAATGGACGGTTACCCGGACGTTAACCCAGAACCAGCAGGGGCATGGTGCCCAGGTAGATAAGGGCCAGGGCGCAGATGGTGAGCACGATGCCGGTGCAGAGGGGTACCTGCAGGGGCTTCTCACCAGCCTGGGGCTTTTCCCAGTACATGGCGCGGATGACCTTGAAGTAGTAGTAGAAGCCGGCCGCTGCAGTGATGACCATGATGGGCAGCACCCAGGCCAGACCACACCAGTTCTCCATGACCTTGATCATGGATACAAAGGAGTACATCTTCACCAGGAAGCCCAAGGTGAGCGGTACACCAGCCAGTGAAGCGAAGCTCACGGTGATGAGGAAGGCGGTACGGGGGTTGCTCTTGCCCAGTCCGCGGAAAGCGGCGATTTCTTCGCTGCCGCGCTGCGTGCGCACCATGGCCACAGCAAAGAAGGCGGCGATGGTGGCCAGGGCATAGGCCAGCAGGTACTGGCTTACCATGTACACGACCGGGCTGTTCAGGTTCACGAAGAAAATCATGATGAAGCCGGCCTGGCCGATGGAGGAGTAACCCAGCAGACGCTTGATGTTGGTCTGGCGCATGGCTCCCAGGTTACCAATGAGCAGGGTGGCGGCTGCCACCAGTGCAAAGCACCAGATGATGAGCTTGCCAATCATGCTGCCCGGAATGGCAAAGGGCGCAAAGGGCAGGGCCAGCGAGCAGAGTACCACGAAACCGGCGGTCTTGGAGGCTACAGCCAGGAAAGTGGTGGTGGGGGTGGGGGCTCCCTGGTACACATCGGGAATCCACACGTGCATGGGGGCGGCACCAATCTTGAAGAATGCACCGGCAAAGAGCAGGGCTGTGGCCATCAGGAAACCGACTGCCAGCGTGGGGGAACCGGCCACTCCGCCCTTGATGGCGGCAATCACCACATCAGACCCCATGTTGAAGGTGCCGACCATGCCGAAGTACCAGGCTACGCCGTAGACGAGGATGCCGGTGCTCATGGCACCCAGCACCAGGTACTTGATGCCGGCTTCGATGGAGCCCTGGTTGCGGCGGAAGTATCCGGCCAGCACGTAGGAGGTGAGGGTGATGACTTCGAGACTCACGAAGAGCATGATGAGGTCGCGGGCCTGGGTGAGGCACAGAATGCCGGCACAGGCTACCAGCGGCAGGGCGTAGAATTCGCCCGTGCCTTCCTCATTGCCGGAGCCGGCAATGGATTCGCAGCTGATTTTCGTGTAGTCGAATGCCAGCAGCAGGCAGAGACCAGTGGCAACGGCGGCAATGAAGCCGAACACATCGGTGTGCTCTCCGCTGAACAGGAAGTAGGAGGCAATGAAGCAGCCCATGGCACCGATGAAGGCGTAGGCGCGCTTGGGTACTTTCGGCAGCAGGGCATCTGCCAGAATGAGCAGTGCTGCCAGACCCACCAGGGCAAATGCCGGGGTGAATTGACACCAGGTATAGGTTGATACGATATTCATATGTTGCTCAATGTTGGGGTGTCAGATGGTTTTAGAGGCAGGTGGGAGGCACGATGCCGAAGAGGACGATGAAGGCGGCCAGGAAGCAGGCTGCCACGATATCAAGCACGGTGAGCTTCGTGGCGCGCTCAGAGGCGGCACCCACCGGGCCTTCGAAGATGCGGAAGAAGGCACGCAGCATGTAGATGGCGCTGATGACCAGACCCCAGAGCGCACCGATGGTGGCCAGCTGCACCGGCCCCATGCCGCCGAAGAAGTTGGCTACTCCGGCCAGCCAGCAGTCGCAGTTGACCAGTGCGGGCTTCCAGCCGGCAAAGCAGGATACGAAGATGCTGAATTCACCCACGAAGTTGGCGAGCAGGGGCAGGCCGATGGAGGCCATGCCTGCCAGCCCGAACAGGAAACCGAGTGCCGGCAGCTTGCTGCCAAGGCCGCCCATGGAGTCGAGCTCAAGGGTGCGGGTCTGGGCTTCAATCTGCCCGGTGAGCAGGAAGAGCAGCGCGATGGTCAGACCGTGGGCCAGCATGAGCATGGCGGCACCCTGGAAGGCCAGCTCGTTGTTGCCGTTGCAGGCAATGTAGGCTGCAAAGGCCAGGAAGATGTAGCCCATGTGCATCACCGAGGAGTTACCAAGCATGCTGTCCAGGCGCGTGCGGGAGATGGTCACATAGCCCACCCAGAGCACGTTGCCCAGAAGGAGTACCAGCAGCCAGTTGTTCCAGCAGCCGAAGAGTTCCTGGCACTTGGGGCCAAACACGGCAGCCAGGGTGAAGAGGCCGTACAGACCGAACTTCTTGAGCACACCGGCATGCAGCATGGCAATGGGTGTGGGGGCGCTGGCATAGGCCGGGGCTGCCCAGGTGTGGAACGGGAAGAGCGATACCAGCGTGCCGAAGCCTACCAGAAGCAGTGCGGCAATCAGGCAGGTGCTGCCGGGCATGATGCCTGCCTGCACAGAGGCGGCCATGCCGCTGAAGCTCCAGGCGTGCATTTCGGAGCAGAGCAGGAGCAGACCTGCCAGCAGCACCATGGAGGCCAGTCCCAGGTAGATGGTGGCGGTCCAGGCGATGTTGCGGCGGTCTCCACGCCCGTAGCAGCCGATCATGATGAAGGTCGGGATGAGGGCGAGCTCGTGGAAGCCGTAGAAGGCGATGATGTTATCGGACATGAAGGCACCGATGGCACCGGTGCTGATGAGCAGGGCAGAGATGGCCCAGCTGCGCTCAGCATCAGCATTCGGGGCTTTCATGCCGACCACGGCGGCAAAGGTGACCAGGATGCTCAGCAGCACCATGATGCGGCTGAGCGGCAGGCCCAGGGTGAGCTGCACCGGCGTGCCGCAGAAGGTGGAAAGACACTCGCTGCAGCTTTCAGGTGCCAGCACGGCATACATACCCACCAGGAGTGAGCACGCTGCGCTGACCAGGGCTGTGAGACGTCCCGGAGTCTTGAGCAGGCCGATGCAGGCTGCTGCAATCACAGGTACAAGGATAAGCCAGATAAGCATGATTGTGAAAAGCGTTTAGAATTGGTAGGCAAGGAGGAGAACAAGGATAATCAGACCAATGCCGGAGACCAGCGTGTAGGCTCGCAGGGAGCCGCACTGAATCCAGCTGCAGAGGTAGCCGATGCGCACGGTGAGCCACACCAGTCCCTTGCAGATGATTCCACGGATGATGTAGGAATCGAAGAACTGGATGAGGTTGGCAAATACCTGCTGAATGCCGCCGATGAGCACTTTGTCGTACAGGGCGTCAATGTAGAGGCGGTTGCGCAGGGCCTTGGAGATGCAGTTACCGGCCAGCGGGTCCCTGGTGCGGCCTCCCAGCCCGTATACGGCCAGTGCCAGCAGGATGCCGACTGCCAGTGAGCCCATGCTCACGTAGAAGGGCAGCCCCAGCTCAAAGCCGTGGGCGTGGAAGCCGTTGAAGGGTACCAGGTCGTTGGCAATGAAGCCGTAGCCGGAGATGATGGCCATGACAGCCAGTACCAGCAGCGGCAGAGCCATGGTGAAGGAGGCTTCCTTGGCGTGCTCGGCGCCGTGGTCACGGGCAGGTCCCATGAAGGCCACAATGCAGAGACGCAGCATGTAGAAGGTGGTGAGGGCGGCCACGCCGGCGCCTACCCAGAAGAAGACCGGGTTCTTGGCCAGGGCGGCATCCAGAATCGCTTCCTTGGAGAAGAAGCCGGAGAAACCGGGAATGGCGATGAGGGCGCAGGTGCCCATCATGAAGCAGAGCACGGTGAGGGGCATGCGCTTGCGCAGGCCGCCCATCTTCCAGATGTCCTGCTCGTGGTGGCAGCACACGATGATGGCGCCGGCTCCCAGGAAGAGCAGTGCCTTGAACCAGGCGTGCGTGTAGAGGTGGAACATGGCGGCTTCGCCTGCCAGCAGACCCACAGCCATGACCATGTAGCCCAGCTGGGAAAGGGTGGAATAGGCCAGCACGCGCTTGATGTCGTCCTGCTGCACTGCCATGATGGCGGCCAGTACGGCGGTGATGGCACCTACACTGGCAATGATGGTGCAGGCGGTTTCAGTGAAGGCTTCTGTGCCCATGCTCACCTGCAGGCGCACCAGCATGTAGACACCGGCGGCCACCATGGTGGCGGCGTGGATGAGGGCAGATACCGGGGTGGGGCCTTCCATGGCATCCGGCAGCCACACATGCAGCGGGAACTGGGCGGATTTACCAACGGCACCGCAGAAGAGGCATACAATGGTGACGGTGAGTACAGCCGGGGCCAGGGTGGCGGCCTTGCCGCCCATGTCAGCAAAGTTCATGGTGCCGAAGAAGCCCAGGGTGAGCAGGATGCCCAGCAGGAAGCCGAAGTCGCCCACGCGGTTGGTGATGAAGGCTTTCTTGGCGGCTTCTGCAGCGCTGGTCTTGTGGAACCAGTGGCCGATGAGCAGGTAGGAGGAGAAGCCCACCATTTCCCAGCCGATGAAGGTCATGGCCAGGTTGTCAGCCAGCACGATGGTGCTCATGCTGAACATGAAGATGCTCAGGCCGGCATAGTAGCGGCTCAGGTTGGAGGAGTCGCCCTTCATGTAGCCGATGGAGAAGAAATGCACCAGCAGACCGATACCGGTGACCACCAGCATCATGCGCATGGCAAGCGGATCCATGACCAGACCAAGGTGCAGGCAGAGCTGCTCAATGGAGCAGGGCACCCAGGTGTAGATACCCGGGGTGCCGGTCTGCAGACCGGTGAGGTAGGCAACGCAGAGCCCGAATGTGGCGGCTGCCGAAAGCAGCGACAGCGTGGCGGCCATGCGCGGGTGCTTGTTGAAGCATACCCAGTCGATGGCGGCGACCACCAGGGGCAGCAGCAGGAACAACCAGGGGAGATTCTGAATCATATTCATGCCGGTGATTTAGTCTTTAAGTGTGTTGAGAGCCGTGCTTTCCACCGTGCGACGCGCACGGAACATGGCTACGATGAGGGCAAGGCCGATGGCTACTTCTGCCGCGGCAATGCCGGTGATGAACAGTGAGAGCACCTGGGCATCATACACAGGCACACCTGCTGTGCCCTGCGCACGGGAGAATGCCACCAGCGCCACATTGGCTGCGGTGAGCATCATTTCCAGGCACATGAACACCACGATGATGTTCTTGCGGATGAGCACACCGGCCAGACCGATGGAGAACAGGATGCCTGACAGAATCAGGTAATGTGCTAACGGAATCATGAGTCAGGAAAGGGGGTTAGTCTTTACGGATTTTGCGGGCAAGTGCCACCGCGCCCACCGTGCCGGAAAGCAGGGCGAAGCCGAGGATGACGAACGGAATGTTGTAATGGGTGTACAGGCACTTGCCAAGCAGCTTCACATCCGGAATGGAGGTGGCCTTGGCGGCATCTGCATCAGAAATGGACGGGTTCTCCATGCGGGCAGCGGCTGCGGCGTTCAGCTCAGGCAGGCAGCCGCCGTACTGCGGGGCTGCGGCAGGAGCTTCCTTCACCTGGCGGGCATCGCCGATGAGGAGCTCACCGGCACTCTCGCACAGGGTGATGGCCGGGCAGGTGTTGTCCTTCGCCCCGGGGAGGCTGATGGATACCCAGGAGATGATGCCGGCGAAGAACCCGGCAATCAGCAGGCAGATGGCGGCGTGCACCAGGCTGCCGCGGCTCTTGCTCTCGTTGTGGATGTCGAGCATCATCACCACGAAGAGGAAGAGCACCAGAATGGCTCCGGCATACACGATGAGCTGCACTATGCCCAGGAACTGGGCTCCCATGCCGAAGAAAATAGCGGCCACCATGGCGAAGCACACTGCCATGCACCTGGCGGAGTTCACCGGGTTGCGGTAGCCCACCACGCCGGCGGCGCAGAGCACGGCCAGAGCAGCCAGCACGTAGAACAGAATCTGACAAAGGGATGTTTCAAACATAACGGTATTTTACTTGTACTGGTTCCACTTGTTGACGAGACCCTTGCGCGTGCCGCCCAGGCGGTACAGGGTCTCCTTGTCGCGGATGGCCTGCTTGCGGTCGGTAAGAGTGATGAGGTATTCCTTGGAGAGGAAGATGGCTTGCTCCGGGCAGGCTTCCTGGCACATGCCGCAGTAGATGCAGCGCAGCATGTCGATTTCAAACCTGGCCGGGGCTTTTTCCTGCTTCTGGCAGTTGCTGGTGGGATCCACCTCACCGGGGGTGATGGTGATGGCGCGTGCCGGGCAGATGAATTCGCAGAGCTGGCAGGAGACGCAGCGCTCGCGGCCGTCTTCGCCACGCACCAGTGTGGGGGCACCACGGTAGTATTCAGGCAGGCGGGCATCCCAGCGTTCATCGGGGAACTGCATACACACACCAACACCCTTGGTGCTGAAATCCTTTTTGCCGCGGCTCTTGCCGAGCAGGGAGAGCACCAGGTGGCGCATGGTGATGGCAAGCCCCTTCACGAGCTCGACCACATACACCTTGTCCAGCAGGCTGAACTTCGGGCGGTTTATTTTAATGTAAGCCATATCAGGTAAAGGTTAAAGGGGTTACTTGATGAAATAGAGTACGGCAGCCGTCAGGAAGATGTTGGCCACAGTGATTTCCAGGAAATAGAGCCAGCCAAGCTTCATGACCTGGTCCCAGCGGAAGCGGGGCAGGGTCCAGCGCACCCACACAAAGAAGAAGATGAAGGCGAGCAGCTTGACGATGAACATGCAGAACTGGCAGAGCACGGCCAGCCAGTCGCAGTA
>JAFXDR010000159.1 GCA_017521145.1 Akkermansia sp.
GGTGTTTTTAAGAGCATCTACGCAGATGGCGGACCAGGTTTCCAGCCGCTCATAAAGCGGGCCGGCCAGTTCTTCCAGCGTGCGGAATGCCAGGTCGGCCAGGGCTTTTTCATTGGGGGCTACCTGGTCGTCCTGCAGCTCGAATCGGTGCACAAAGCCCAGGTGCACGGAGCCCACCTCGTTGGTGTCATCGTTGATAATGGCAAAGAGTTCCTGTGTGGCAGAGCCGGTGAAGGTGATTTCCTCGCGGATTTCGCGTTCCATGCCGGCCAGGTAGGTGGAGATGGAATTGGTCAGCCCATCGATGGGGTTGATATGGCCGCCGATGCCGAGTGACATTTTGTTGTGCAGGCGGGATTCGCCGCCCTTGGAGGTGCGGGCATAGGCCAGGATGCGCCCCTGGTGGCAGAAGATGGCATAGGTGATGAGCTGCTTGAACTGGGGGCTCTGCTCGGCGAGCTCGCGGTCCATGTAGCGTGCCACGCCCGGCTGCAGGAAAGCAGACAGGTAGTCCTGCGGATTGAGTCTTACACCATTGAAAGCGCCCACTGCCTCGAACGCTTCGCGCGGAACGACCAGCACCTGTTCTCCATTATAACGTGACATGCGGGTATACTAACATACCCGCATGACGTTGAAAAGAGCAGAACGGCGATACTGTCGCAAAATCAGGGCCTGTTTTTCAGCGGGCTTTTCTCCTGCTTTTCTTGCCGGATTTCCTGGAAGAGGCGGTGCTGGTACCGGGGCCCTTGCATGCATCTGGTTTGTCATCTATGGTTTCACCCTTGGTGCTGTAGATGATGTAGCGCTTGCCATCCCACGAGACGGCCATGACCGTGGTGGCTCCCTGGGGCAGGAGTACATCGGTAGAGGCGTTGTCTTTCTGGTTGAGCCCGCGCAGGCAGATGCGGATGAGTCTGCCGGAGGAATCGTACACTTCAAAGGCTACGGCATTGGCCCATTTATCTGCCGGTACGGTGAAGCGCGGGCTGGGGTGGGGGATCGGGGAGGGCTTGAAATCCGGGCTCGGGGTAATGGGGAGCCGGTCGCGGTAGATGTTTACATTGTTGACCGTAATGTAGAAGATGACGGGAGAATCGGGCTTGGGGTATTGGGCGGCGTGCCTGAGGGCGGCAGCGCACATGTCCTCAGTGATGGTGACCCAGTGAGAAGCGTAATCGTTGACATAGCGGTTCATGACGGCCAGCATGCCGGTTTCAAGGAAAAAGTCCGAGAAATCGAGCCTGGCTGCATTGCAGCAGCGGTCAAGGTATTTCATGCGCACCTGCCCCACCGTCCACTTGCTTTCATCGGTATCGCGCACATCCTTGAAGATGCCCGGGTAGAAAAGTTCGTTGCCGCGCGCTACGGTGTTGTACAGGTACATTTGCCACATGGGGCAGAGGATGACAAAGCAATCGCCGCAGATGGGGCCGGGGTGGCGGTTCCCGTCGTCCGGGCCGCGCTGGAATTGCCAGAGTTCGCGGTTGACAATGGCGCTGTTGATATAGCAATCGAAGCGCCCCCCGCGAACCCATGGCCCTTCCAGCGTGCGGCAGTTCTCGTGCTCCAGTCTCACTTCGCCGGGATTGAAGGTGAAGTTTACCAGCTGGGAGAAAAGATTGACCGTGGTTTCCTGGGTTCCGGTCCACATCATGCCGGGGCGAGTCTGGTTCAGGTGGCCGAATTCGTGGGAGGTGCCCCAGGCCCCGCTTTGGCGCACGACCTCCACATCTGCCAGCCCCGGGGTGGCGGTAATCACAAATGAAGCCCCTATGCCGTCAGCATGCATGTAGGTGCTGGTATTCCAATTGGTGCGGCCCATCACGTGGTTGCCGGGGTGAATCCCCTCCCACTCCCAGCCGAGCAGTTGTTGTTCCAGCTTCATCTGCTCATCGTAGAGCTTCACGAGCTCCGGCCCCTTTTCGGGGCAGCGTTCGCGCAGGGCTTTCAGATCCAGCACCCACTGGGTGCGCCTGCCCATGATATCGAGCCATTCGCTCCCGGCGCGTGCCAGCATGGCTTTCCACACTTTTGCATCATCGTGGTGGGTGAAGACACCATTGATTCTGCCACCCTTGATAGCCAGATTGACGGGGGGTGCGGTATCTGGCTCTGAGTCACGGTAGTCGATGTAAGCGTGGCCGAAGTGGCTGGCGGTAAAAGTGTTGCTGCCGGTTTTGATTTCATGTCTGCTTTCGGCACCGGGATGCCGGAAATCGCGCAGAACCAGCTCCACCCTGGTACGGGGGTTACCCGTCATGTCGATGCGGATGGTATCCCCTTCCTCAAAAGCGATACCAGTGGGATTTTCATAGCTGGAATAGCGGGCAATCTTCAGTGCTTGCGATACTTCATGCACTGGCTTGTAGGCGCGGAACTCGCGCTGGCGGTAGGCGCGGTCCATCTCTGCCATATCGGCATTGAGCCTGGAGTAATCCGTATACACCGGCATGGGGTTGCGACCGAGGAGGGATTTCCCGTTGCCCTGGCCACTGCGTTCCTTTGCCTTTTGCTTCCTGACCTTTTTCTTTTTGTCTGCCCTGGTGGTACCGGGGGACTTATCGTCATCGGCTGCCTGCACGGCAGCCGGGGCGGCAGCAAGCCAGATGCCGCTGAGCAAGAGAATGCTGAGGTCTTTGAATCTCATAAAAAGTACGGAGTGAGGGTCAGAAGAGGTGGCGCACCGCACTGGTGGCGGCATCTACTGCGCTTCGGCCCTGGGAATCCCGGGCGTTTTTGTCGGCTCCGGCTTTGAGCAGCAGGCTGACCATTCCGGCTTTTCCGGTGGCTGCCGCATGAACCAGAGGGGGTTCGCCGTGCCTGTTATCGTTCAAATCAATCCCGGCATCAATGAAGAGCTGCACAACATGCGGGTGCCCGCGGTCAATCGCCAGGTTAATCGGGGTGCCGTTGAAACCACCCGGAGGGCTGAAATTCTGGTCTTTGTAGGCAGGCATGAGAGCCTTGACGCTCTCTGTCCTGGCGCTCCACACGGCATCGTGCATGGGCACAGCCTTGTTGCTGGCTTTTGCCATGGGGTCTGCCCCGGCCTTGAGCAGGGCGGTGATGATTTCTGCGTTGTCGCTATCTACTGCTTTGTGCAGCACGGAGCGCGAATCGGGCGATACAAAATTAGCATTCGCCCCGGACTTGAGCAGGGCTTTCACCATGTCGGCATCCTTCCGGGCAACCACCAGCATGAGCAGCGAGAGATGGTTTTCCTTATCAAGCATGTCGGGGTTGAACCCGGGCTTTTGCATGGCTTCTTTCAGGGCTTGCAAGTTGCCCTCGCTCACCTGCTTGCACAGCTCAATTTCCCTGCTGCGTTTTGCGATTGCTTTCTTCAGCAGGCTTGTGACCTTTCCGGATTTGCTGAGCTGAGCGGGAGTTTTGCCTTGAGCGTTGCTGCTCAGCGTATCTGCACCTGCCTGGGTGAGGATTTTTACGCAGTTGGCAGAATCGGCAAGCACGGCGTGGTGCAGCGCGGTGTTCCCGTGTTCATCTGCCACGTTGACATCGCAGCCCTCGGCAAGGCGGGCTTTCAGCACTTCGGTATTACCTGCGGCTGCCGCTTCTATGACAGAGTATACTCCGTTGCTGCGGTACACAAGCGCGGGCAGCGGGGAAGCCTGGCTTTCCTTTTTGTTTTTCCCCGGTGCTGCCTGGGTTATTCCGCAGAGCAGCAAAGCGGTCATGAACAGTGAGATGCGTTTCATACCCGAAACCATTACTTTGCTTCCGAGTGTACCGCATTTTCTAACATAAGGAAAGAAAAAAGAGCCGTGTCTGATAGGTAAATGCACAAGTGTCCCCAAATTTTGGGACACCTGGATTTGTGATTGATAATTGACGAATTGAAAGTTAGAAGCTTACGCCGATAGAGCCGCGAATGAATGCCTACTGCCGATGGAGGGGCGGGTGATAAAAAAAAGACCCCCGCTTGCATTCAAGCGGAAGATCCTACCTCTCTGGCAGACTCGTGGGCCTGCGTCTGCAGACGGCACACGGGGAGCCGTCCCCCTTTTGCAAGGGTGTATTTGCTCAGCGTCTGATTCAGCCCTGGATTTCGATAGCCACGGCCTCCGGGGTGGGGGGCAGGGTGTTACCGACAGCGGTCAGGGTGGTAAGGCCGAGTACGATAGCGATAGTCTTCATCATCTTTGTTACTTCCTTTCTGGTTGGTTGCCGGGGGCTATGCCGGCTGCGGGATTCTACTCGTATTTTGTCAGATGTCAACACCAAAAATGGAAAAAATAGATTTTTTTCAGAAATCTGATAGAAAAAGTGCAAAAAGGGCGTATCACGCCCGCGCTCGAGAGGCATTTTGGCACGCCTGTGCAGAATTTCAGGGGTATTTGAGGTATTTTTGTGAATGCCAGATAAAGTATAGACTTGAAAGAGCAGGGGGGACATGCTAGTATAACCCGCGTATGAATAAACTTTTCCAACGTGCATTGACTAGCCTGTTGCTGCTGGCTCCGGCTGCGCTGGCTGTGCAGTTGAGCGATCTTTCTCCCTCGATGACCCGCACTTCGGCAGATGATGAGCTGACGAAGGACTACGCGTACCGTGTGCTGAGCGACCTGAGCGTCCGCCGTATCTGGAACCTGGATGATAACCGCAAACTGACGGTCGATTTCGATTCCAAGAATGGCAATCTTATCTGCATAGTGGTGGATTACCGCAAGCCGGTTACCCTGGAGGAGGCTGATAAAGATGCCGCCGACATCGGTAAGTTTGAGGAGGCCAAGTGGAAGAAATTCCCCTCCGACAAGGCGGCCAAGTACCACATGGGCCGCTCCCGCGCTATGAAGTTCAAGGAAGGCTTCATGTTCCAGGAACTCACCGGTGCCAACAAGTGCATGCGCCTGACTTTCTACACCAGCGTGCCCAAGGAAAACCGCCGTCATCTGACAGAGGGCAGCACCTTCGGCAGCTCTTCTGCCATGGGCAACACCGTGAGCGGGGGTGCGGTGAAGAATCTTCTCAAGGACGAAGAAACCCGCCTTTACACCCCCAATAAGACCGATAAGCCCAAGGATGTGGCACCCAAGCCCAAGAAGGTGGAGGTAACCGAACCCGAACCGATTGATGAGCCGGAGCCCGAGGTGGTGAAGGAGCCTGAACCTGAGGTGGTGAAGGAGCCGGTGGACACCAAGCCCGCCAAGGTGGCTAAGAAGAAGGAAGTGCGCCGCAGCGGCCTGGAGGAATTCCTGGCCAAGATCGGCCTGGATGGCCTTACGCCCATGCAGTGGGGTATTGGCGGCGGCGCTCTCCTGGTGCTCATCATTGTCATCAGCGCCGTGGGTGGTGGCAGCAGCCGCCGCAAGATGGAGCAGCGCGCCGATGCCCTGCGCCGCAACTCCGCCTCTGCCAAGGCAACCCTGCGCCAGAGCATTGAAAAAGGCAAGAAGAGCAACGGGCTCCGCCTGAAGTAAAGCGCAGCCAGACCCGTTATCCTCACCGCGCCGGAAGTCCCCTCCCGGCGCGGTATTTTTCTGTTCATTAAGGAATGACAATGTCTGCATCCCTCCCACTTAATCATTAATCACTAATCATTAATCACTAATCATTAATCACTAATCATTAATCATTAATCACTATTCACTATTCAC
>JAFXDR010000160.1 GCA_017521145.1 Akkermansia sp.
ATTGAAAAAAAATATCGGAGCCCCGGCAGGGGTGACAGAAAGCACAGCATCAGTGTATTGCATCGCTTTCTGTCACCCCTCCGGGGCTCCATTTTATTTTGTCGTATTCCGGGGGCTGCGCCCGCAAAGCGGGCTTACCCCCGGCTAGTGTTCTTTCACCCACTTCGTGGGCTCAAAATTCCTCGGGCTTTCAGCCCGACAAATTCCAATTTGTTGGCTAGTTTTGAGTTATTAACCGGGTTCCCAACAATTCGTAATTTTGTCGGAACGACAAATTCGCGGTTGATACGCAGCGCAAGCTGTGCTACACTGCCAGCATGAAGAAGATTTTTCTCCTGCTCATGGCGCTGGTGTGGCTGCTGCCGGTACACGCCAAGGTGGATGCGGGCGAGCTGCTGGGCGGTTTGCTGCAGATTGTAGCCGAGCCGCAACCGGCACCGGGCACCCCGGCGGCACCTGCCCAGAAGAAGAAAGAGCCATCGGTGGGTGAGCAAATGGTGCTCACCCTGCGCGGGGCTACCGATTCCCTGCTGGATGCCTACAAGGAAGAAGGGCGCGAGTACGCTAAAGAAGTGGGGGATATCATTGCCCAGCGCATCCTGGAGGAGAAAAAAATCAATGATACGCTGGACTCCATGCGCCTCTTCTGCTGGGCCGTCATCATCTACCTCACCATTGTCACCCTCATCGTGCTCTACATGCTGCTCCGCCTGCGCGTGCTCTACGCCCGCATCATGGACGAACTGCAGAAAAAAGCATGATACGGCGTACCTTTTTTTAATTTCCTTCCCCCATAAGGCGGCGGCGGTTTTCGCTACGTTCGCGCATGACCTGTTCTTCGGTCGCACCAAGAGAGAGCAGCATGTGGCTGGTCATGGCCAGGGCCACCTCGGCCTCGCCGGCAAAGGCATGGGCATCGCCGGACTGGGCGATGGCCTGGGCAATGCGGATATAGTTTGTGTGTGCCACCACGCGGATATCGGGGTTCAGGCCACGGGCGGCAGAGGCAATTGCCACCGCAGGGGCTGCGGCTGAGGAAATGATGATGGCCTTAGCCTTCTCCACCCCGGCGAGTCGCAGGATGGTGCGGTTCGAGGCATCGCCATGAATGGCAGGCAGGCCTTCCTTGTGCAGGCGGGCCACGGTATCCACATTCATCTCCAGCACGACCACCTCCATATCATGGCGGCGCAGCACCTGGCTCACCAGCTCGCCGCAGGGGCCGTACCCCACCAGCAGGATGCGGTACACATCATCCGCCACAGCGGGAATGGAATCCGCATGCGCATGCTGCGTGCCTATGCCGCGGTCCTCCAGCTTGTGCACCGCCAACGGCACAAAGCGGTACAGCGCGGCATTCAGCGTGATGGAGACAATGGCCACGCCGGTAATCACATTCACCGCCTCCAAAGGCAGCAGGTGGTAGGTACCGGCAATGAGGGTGGCCAGGATGAAGGAGAACTCACCAATCTGCGAGAGCGAGCCGCCCACCATGAGGCTCAGGCGCATCGGCTTGCCCAGCAGGCTCACCATGATGGCCGCCATGATGGGCTTGGCCAGCATGCAGATGGCCAGCGTGGCCAGGGCGAGCGGCCAGTGCTCCAGCAGCCCGCCGATGTGGAAGCCCATGCCCACCGATACAAAGAAAAGCACGGCAAAGGCATCGCGCATGGGCAGAGCATCGCTCGCGGCGCGGCTGGCAAACTTGCTC
Source organism: Akkermansia sp. (assembly GCA_017521145.1). GTDB lineage: Bacteria > Verrucomicrobiota > Verrucomicrobiia > Verrucomicrobiales > Akkermansiaceae > Akkermansia. Next base: position 1,712 of record JAFXDR010000160.1, read on the forward strand.
TGCCCCACCACCATGCCGGAAAGGAAGGCGCCGAACTCCATGGAAGCATTGAACACCGTGGCCGAAAGCACCGCAATACCCAGCGCACACACCAGCACCGCCAGGGTGAAGAGCTCATCCGAGCAGTGGCGGGAAATATAGGTGAGGGTCTGCTTGATAATCTTTCGGCCGAAGAGCGCCACCACCACCACGAGCAGGGTCAGCTTCACCGCCATCATGCCCAGAGCCGGGCCCAGCTCCTGCCCACCGAAGACCGCCGGCAGCAGCACCAGCAGGATGATGGTGAACATATCCTCCACCACCAGCCAGCCCAGCGCCGTGTGCCCCGTGGGGGTCTGCAGCACCCGGTTATCCCCCAGCACACGGGTGAGCACCACCGTACTGGAAACGCACACGCAGAGGCCGAACATGAGGCTGTTCACCCAGGCTACATCGCCCATGCCCAGGAAATGGAAGGCTACCATGCCCAGCAGGGAAACGGTCAGCATGCACACCAGCGCCCCCGGCACCGCCACCTTCTGCACCGCCAGCAGGTCCTTGATGTGGAACTGCAGGCCCACGCCGAATAGCAGCAGCACCACGCCGATGTGCGAGAAATCCTCCACGATGTGCGCATCCACCGGCTCGCCCCACCAGGGCTGCGCTGCCAGCATACCGGCCACCAGATACCCCACCAGCGGGGATAACTTCAGTTTCTGCGCCAGCATGCCCAGTACCAGCGCCAGTGTAAGCCCGATTACAAGCGTGAAAATCATATACAGAGAGAGCGTTTCAGTATGCTTACCATACTACACCTGCTCCCCCGCTTTTGCAAGATACCCCGCGCAATTTTTTGAAAAAAAGAGCGATAAACTGATGTTTGATTTTCCCGGGGCGTGAGACAGTTATTTCCCATGCTTACCGGTGGCATCGCGCAGGAGGGAGGCGCATTCCTCGTGGCCGAGCTGCAGCGCGTAATCCAGGAGGGTGCGGCCCTGGCTGTCCGTTTCATTCGCATCAGCACCATACTCCAGCAACAGGCGGACGCATTCGCAATCGCCCCGTTTCAGAGCCAGACGCAGCGGGGTCCAGCCCTGCCAGTTGGCGGTATTGATTTCTGAGCGGGTCAGCGGCAGCAGGAGTTTCAGGATATCGGCATATCCATACTGTGCAGCGCTCCGCAATTCATATCCGCCGGGCACCTCCCCATGCTCCAGCAGCAGCTTCACCACTGAAGTCCGCCCATGCTCAACCGCCAGCGCCAGAACCTTAACGTGTCCGGTGCCGTGTTCCAGCAGAGTCTTCACGATGGTCGTATCTCCACCTTGCACGGCCATCGGCAGCAATTTCTTCCGGTCCAACGGCGCCCCGGCCTTGTGGAGCATAGCCACAACATCTGCGTGGACTTCCCGCACAGCTTCCTCAATACCGCTCTCCGGGTCAGCCCCGTGCTCCAGTAAAAGCTTTACCATATCCGTATTCCCACGCCGTGCGGCTTTCGAAAGTCCGTGTGTCGGGTCTGCCCCTCGCTCCAGCAGGAGTTTTACCATGTCCATCTGCATGTATGAAGCAGCTTCCATGATGGCGATGTCCGGATTGGCGCCGTGTTCCAGCAGCAGGCGCATCATATCCAGCTTATCATGAAATGCTGCCCGCCACAGAGGTTCGGTCGGGTCAGCCCCCAGCTCCAGCATCTGTTCTGCAATATCCGCATGCGCTCCCATGAGCGCACCGGCAAGTCCGTCATTCGGGCAAGCACCTTTCTCCAGCAACAGGTTCACGATATCCCGATGCCCACCACGGGCAGCTCCGGAAATTCCAGTACTCAACGGTGCGCCCTTTTCCAGCAGAAGCAGCACAGTTTCTCTTTGCCCCGCCTCTGCGGCCTCATAAAGCGCAGATTCCAGTTCGGGGGAAGTATAAACACAGCAGCTGTGTACCCGCAACGAGGCCGGAATCCCGCCCGCAGCGGACTGTTCGTCATTACCCCACGCACCATTGCTGAGGGACAGGGAAAGTAACGCGCAGGTTGCAGCCAGGCCTTTCATGGGAATGCCTCACGCTATTTCCAATTCTTCAGGCGGGAGCCCGGCCAGACTGCGGCGGGTGGCGATGCGCTCGCGGTTCACCTGCTCATCCGTGGCGCCCAGCTTGCGCAGCAGGGCGGAGGACATGGAAAGCGCCACTTCCTCCTCGCCGGAGAAGACGGAGTTGCCACCGATGCGCAGCTCCTGGGCCTGGCTCATGTAGGTGGTGTAGGCCATGACATTGATACCCTTGTTCAGGCTGCGGGCGGCAGCGGCAATTTCCTTGGAGGGAGCCGCTGCGGCAGTGACCATGATAGCCTGGGCATGCTCCACCCCGGCCAGTTTCAGGATGTGACGCAGGCGGGCATCGCCATGCAG
>JAFXDR010000161.1 GCA_017521145.1 Akkermansia sp.
GGTGATGGACTCGTTGTTCACGGCATTGCAACGTGGCGGAATCTGGCAGGTGTAGTGTATTATTCCCGCAGGGAAGTACAATGGATAAAGTTCGATGCACAATCAAAAAATTCCCTGCGGCGTTGCTGTCGCGGTATGATGGGCGAGCCAGAGGCTCGCGGCACTTTTAAATTGCCCTTTGTACATTGTCATTCGGACTTCCGAATTCCACTTTCTGCGCGTGATAACAGAATAGAAACTTGCCACGCTCGTGAGAAAAGAGTAGAATGCAGCGACTTTTCCATGCGATACTACATTCTCAGACGCCTCATGATGATGCCCATCACGCTGATCGGCATCACCTTTCTGGTGTTCTTCCTGACCCGCATGGTGCCGGGCGGCCCGGTGGAGCGCATGCTGCAGGAGCAGGCTATCGGCGCGCTCACGGGTGAGAAAACTGTGGGGCAGGCGTCCTCCCGCCTGGGGAATGATGATATGGAACGCCTGGAGGAACTTTTCAATCTGCAGGAGCCCACGTGGAAGGCCTATCTGCAGTGGCTTGGCCTACTGCCCCGCGCGGTGGAGATTGCCAAGGCTGAGTTCAGCGATGATGGGGTGGCCACCCTCACCATTGCTTCTGCCAGCGGCAATGCCGTGGCGCTGAAAGTCACCCGCGAGGGGGATGTGCCGCAGTACCTGGCTCCCGGGTGGCTGGAGGATGAGGGCTGGCAAATGAAACTCGAATCCCCGCGGGAACGAGCGGAACGTCTGGCTCAGCGCCGCCATATCACGGATGCGAAAGAAATTGCGGCCCTGGCTAAGAGCCCGGCCTGCCGCCGCTGGCGAGCCGTGGCGAGCCGCCGTGCATTCCAGGGCGTGCTGCAGGGAAATCTGGGGCTTTCGTATAAGTACAATGAACCGGTTACCCGCATGATGATGGACCGCCTGCCGGTTTCTCTGTATTTCGGCCTGCTGGGGGCCTTCATCACTTATGTGGTGAGCATTCCGCTGGGGGTGCTCAAGGCCTTGTGGCACCGCAGCTGGCTGGACAGCGTTACCAGCGTACTCATCTTTGTGGGCTACGCGGTGCCGGGCTTTGCACTGGGGGCTGTCATGCTGGTGTATCTGGGGGCGCGTCTGGAGTGGTTCCCACTCTATGGGCTGGTGAGCCCGGGCTTTGAATGGATGCCGTTCAAGGACCAGCTCTGCGATCTGGCCATCCATACCGTGCTGCCGCTCACCTGCTATGTGGTCTCCACCTTTGCGGTGACCACCATGATGATGAAGAACAATCTCATGGAGCATCTGGCCAAGGACTATGTGCGCACCGCTGTATCCAAGGGCGTATCCTTCCGCCGTGCCGTGTGGCGGCATGCATTCCGCAATTCCGTTATTCCGATTGTTTCCACCCTGGGCAGTGTCATCTGCACCGTGGTGGGTGGTTCCATCCTCATTGAGCGTGTGTTTGATATCCAGGGTTTCGGTATGCTGAGCTTCCAGGCGCTCATGGATAAGGACTATTCGCTGATTATGGGCACGCTGCTGCTCACGTCTATCCTCATTATTATAGGCAACCTGGTGTCTGACCTGCTGGTGGCACTGGTAGACCCCCGCGTACGTTTCGATTGATGAGCAAGAATCTCATAGCTCTGCTGATGATACTGGCCGCTCTGCTGGGCGCGCTGGGGGAGTGGAACGGCTGGCTGCTGCCCACACTTTCCTGGCCGTTCACGGTGAGCCGCGAGGTCCCTTTCCTGAACGTAGGTGAGGAAATAGCCCCTTTCCTGGCGGTTGATGAACGGGTACACTGGTTCGGCTGGCTCTGCATGCTCCTGCTGTTGCTGGCGGGGGTGTATTTGCTGCTGCGCCGTGCTTCCAGCCTGCGCCTGCCGCCGAAATACGCCAAGCAGGTCACGCGTTTCAGGCAGATTCGCCGTGGCTATTGGTCGCTCATCGCTTTAGGGGTCATTATTCTGCTGGCTGCCATGGATCAGTGCCTGGTGGGCAAGCGCGCCCTGCTGGTGGTTTATGATGGCAACTGGTACAGCCCGGCGCTTACCCGCGCGGTGCTGCCCGGTGAGGTTTTCGGCCTGAAGGGGGCTGAAGCCAAGGCTGAGACCGATTACCGCGCCTTGCGCGACCGCCTGGGACAGTCCGGCGTCTCCGGCTTCGTCATCATGCCGCTGGTTCCCTACGACCCCACCATGGATGCCGCGCCGTTTCCCGCGGAGGAACTTACCTGGCGTGATGGCCTGCTCTGCGGGCCGGATGGTGAAACCCCGTACAACGGCCTGGCCTGCCGCCTGTATGATAACGGCCAGCCGCATCTGCGCCAGCGTTTCCGCCGCGGTCTGCCGGATGGCCACGTGCAGGGCTGGCTGCAGGACCGCACCGAGGTTTACACCGCTACCTATAAGGAAGGCAAACTGGTGAGCGAGCACATGCGTGGCCCGCTGGATGTCAATAAATTCATGCAGCTCACACCGGCAAAGAGCGAGCGCAAGGTCTATTACCACCCTGCGCCGCCCCTCACCGGCGGGCACCTGCTGGGCACCAACAGCCAGGGGGCAGACATCCTGGCCTATCTGTACGGCGGCTTGCAGGTCAATATCAAGGCGGCGCTGCTGTATCTGCCGCTCATCTACTTCATCGGCCTTACCATGGGCATGCTCATGGGCTACTTCGGGGGGCGTTTCGACCTGGTAACCCAGCGTTTCATCGAGATTCTGTCGCAGGTGCCGTTCCTGTTTGTGGTCATGATTGTATCTGACTTCGTGCCGCTGCAGCTGCGCGGCCTGTTCCTGATTCTGAGCCTGCTGGCCCTGTTCGGGTGGATGCACATGACCTACCTGGTGCGCACTGCCACCATGAAAGAAAAGACCCGCGACTACGTGGCCGCCGCCAGGGTGATGGGGGCAGGTACCTGCCATATCCTCCTGCGTCACATTCTGCCCAATCTGCGTGGCATTGTGGTCACGCTGGTGCCTTTCAGCGTGGCTGCGCTCATCCTTTCCCTGGCCTCGCTGGACTACCTGGGCTTCGGCCTGCCGGATACCTACGCCAGCTGGGGCCGCCTGCTCAACGATGGTCTTTCAAAACTTTCCTCACCATGGGTGGTATCCAGTGCGTTCTTTGCGCTGGTGGGCACCCTGTTAATCGTCACTTTCATTGGTGAATCCGTGCGCGAAGCCACAGATCCCCGCCGCCAGAGCTACTACGAATAAAGACCATGCGTGCTATCATCCACCAGTTTTCCCGATTCCTGCTGGGCAGCGCCGCTGCGCTGCTGGCGGCGGTGTGCTTCACCGGGTGCGATGACGATGGCGCAGCCCTGGGGCTGGAGTGGCGGCACCCCTCCGATCTGACCATGCCGCTGGGCTTCGATGAGAAAGACAATGTACCCACCTACACCAAGCGCTGGCACATGCCCCCGGGCTTTGCCGGTTTCCCGGAACGCTGGAACGCCCAGGTGCGCGAGTATGTCAAGTCCAACATGGAGGAAAGCCGCGCCATTTGCCAGAACGCCATGGTGCAGTACCTGACCTCCGCCCCCGGTGGTGCCCGCCAGCAGCGCGCCAAGATGCGCTTCCAGAACACCTGGCCCAACCTCATGAACCTGAGCCGCCGCAGCGGGCAGGGGGATTACCTGCGCTTCCTGCGTGAAAACCAGCTGCCCGAAGACCTCGAGTGGCATGATGGCCTGGACCAGCCGGAACTCGGCAGCCCCAGGGCAGTGAAAGGCGGTACTCTGCGCCTGGCTCTCAACCGTTCCTTCCCCAGTACGTTCCGCGTGTTCGGCCCGAACAGCAACAACGCTTTCCGCCGCTATCTGTACGATGATATCGACCTGCCGCTCATCCGCCTGCACCCCGGCACCGGCAAGCTGATACCCGGCACGGCCGACCGCTGGGCGGTCTCGAAAGATGGCCGCACCGTCTATTTCCATATCGATGAAGCCGCCCGCTTCTCCGATGGCTCGCGCCTGACCACGCGCGATTTCATCACCTCCCTCTTTGTCCGCACTTCCCCCTACGGAGTGGAGCCGTTCTACAACGATTATTACATGGGCAACTTCTCCCGCATCGAGGTTTACGGCAACCAGTATCTGGCCGTGACCCTGGCGGCAGCTCGCCCCTACGCGCCCTTCTACGCCTCGCTGCCGCCCAGCTGCACCGCATTCTATGCGGAATTCGGCCCGGATTACCCCACCCGCTACCTCTGGCGCGTGGCTCCCACCACCGGCGGCTATACCGTGAACCCGTACGATGTGATTATGGGACGCCAGGTGAGCCTCATCCGCGTGCCGGACTGGTGGGCGGCTGACCGCCGCTACACCCGCCATTCCTGCAATGTGGACCACATCGTGTACCGCTTTGTA
>JAFXDR010000162.1 GCA_017521145.1 Akkermansia sp.
AACCCGGCGTGGGCAAGACCGCCATTGCGGAGGGGCTGGCCCGACGCATTGTGAACGGCGACGTGCCGGAAAGCATGAAAGGCAAGCGGCTGGTGAGCCTCAACATCGGCTCCATGCTGGCCGGGGCCAAATATCGCGGTGAATTCGAGGAACGCCTCAAGGCCTTTATCAAGGAAGTGACTGCCAGCAATGGCGAAATCATCCTCTTTATCGATGAGCTGCACACCCTGGTGGGTGCAGGTGCCGGAGGCGAAGGCTCCATGGATGCCGCCAACCTGCTCAAGCCCGCCCTGGCGCGCGGCGAGCTCCGCACCATCGGCGCCACCACACTGGATGAATACCGCAAATACATCGAAAAAGATGCGGCCTTGGAGCGCCGCTTCCAGCCGGTGTATGTGGCCGAACCCAGCGTGGAAGACACCATTGCCATTCTGCGCGGGCTCAAGGAACGCTACGAGGTGCATCACGGCGTGCATATTACAGACGGTGCCCTGGTGGCCGCCGCCACACTGAGCAACCGCTATATCTCTGACCGATTCCTGCCGGATAAGGCCGTGGATCTGGTGGATGAAGCCGCCGCCCGGCTCAAGATTGAGCTGGATTCGATGCCCAGCGAGATTGACGAGCTGAACCGCAGCGCCATGCAGCTGGAAATGGAACGCCAGGCACTCGCCAAGGAAAAGGATGCCGACTCACAGGCCCGCCTGGAGAAAATTACCCGCGAGCTGGCCGATACCCGCGAAAAGGTGGATGCCATGGTAGCCCAGTGGAAGAGCGAAAAAGACGTGGTGGTGAAAGCCCGCGATGCCCAGAAGAAGATTGATACCCTGCGCACCGAAGCTGAGCAGGCCCAGCGCAAGGGCGACCTGGGGCGAGCCTCCGCCATCCTCTATGGCGAGATTCCCGCCGCCGAAACCGCCGCCAGGGAAGCCCGCGAAGCCCTGGCCACCCTGCAGAAAAGCGGCACCGGCCTGCTGAAGGAAGAAGTGACCGAGGCCGATATTGCCAAGGTGGTCTCCACCTGGACCGGCATTCCCGCCGCCCGCATGGCTGAGGGAGAGCGCGAAAAGCTGCTCCACATGGAAGAACGCCTGGGACAGCGGCTCATCGGCCAGAAAGAAGCCGTGAAAGCCGTGGCCGATGCCGTGCGCCGCTCCCGCGCCGGCTTGCAGGACGAAAACCGCCCGCTGGGTTCCTTCATTTTCCTGGGTCCCACCGGTGTGGGCAAGACCGAGCTGGCCAAGGCACTGGCAGAGTTCCTCTTCGATGACGAGGCCGCCATGGTGCGAATCGACATGAGCGAATACATGGAAAAACACAGCGTATCGCGCCTCATCGGAGCGCCTCCGGGCTACGTGGGCTACGATGAAGGCGGCCAGCTCACCGAAGCGGTGCGCCGCCGCCCCTACAGCGTGGTACTTTTCGATGAAATCGAGAAAGCCCACCCGGATGTCTTCAACGTGCTGCTGCAGGTGCTCGATGATGGCCGCATCACCGATGGCCAGGGCCGCACGGTGGATTTCACCAATACCGTGCTCATCATGACCAGCAACATCGGCAGCCAGTTCATTCTGAACGAAACCGATGCCGCCACCCGCAACACCCGGGCTCTGGATGCCCTGCGCGGCCACTTCCGCCCGGAGTTCCTCAACCGTATCGATGAAATCATCATCTTCGACCGCCTGCAGGAAGCCGACCTCAGGCAGATAGTGGGTATCCAGCTGCGCCGCGTGCTCAAGCGCCTTGAAAACCGTGGGCTCAAAATGCAGCTCAGCGATGCCGCTGCCACTCTGGTGGCCGAACACGGTTATGACCCGGTATACGGTGCCCGCCCGCTCAAGCGAGCCATTCAGCACGATATTCTGGATCCGCTCAGCATGGCGATTCTGGAGGGCCGGTATCCGGAAGGCAGCACCATCCTCGTGGACGCAGAAAACGGCAGAATCGTCTTCAGATAAGCGGCCACCTTGCATCCCCCGCCTGGCGGCGGGGGATTTTGTGCAGGGTGTGCATTGGGAATTTGGATTTCCCCATGCACGCCCCGCATGAAATACACCCTGCGGGTGTACGTCATCAATGCTTGCGGAGCTCGCATTGATTAGACTTGCAAGCGCAAAGCCTATCTGCTACAATACGCGCACACGTTATGACTCCCAAACACATAGTTGCCGTTATCGACTACGGCTCACAGTACACACAGCTGATTGTCCGCCGCGTGCGTGAGCTGGGCTTCCTCGCCAAGCTGTATGCGCTTGAGGACCTGCACGAAATCAGTGAGCCGGGCGCCATCATCCTTTCCGGCGGCCCCCGCAGCACCTCGGAGCCCGATGCTCCGGATATTGACTTTGAATGGCTCACCTCCTTCGGTGTGCCGGTACTGGGCGTGTGCTACGGCATGCAGCTCCTGAATGTGAAGACCGGCGGCACAGTGCGCCCCAGCAACAAGCGCGAATACGGCCCCGCTGCCCTGGTGCCTGAGAAGCTGGAGGGTCTGTATGCTGATATGAGCCCCTCTTCCCAGGTGTGGATGAGCCACTCCGACACCGTGGACCACCTGGCTGATAACTGCCGCGTGATTGCCCGCAACAGCGAAGGTGTGCCGGTTTCCCTGCAGTGGGGCGAGCAGATGTTCGGCATCCAGTTCCACCCGGAAGTGACCCACTCCCACGAAGGCCGCACCATTCTGAAGAATTTCCTTTCCTACGCCAGTAACCTGGCCAGGTTCGACATCGGCGACTTCAAGCGCGAACTCATCGAAGACATCCGCGCCAAGGTGGGCGATAAGCAGGTGGTCTGCGGTGTTTCCGGCGGTGTGGACAGCACCGTGCTGGCCGTGCTGCTGCACGAAGCCGGCGTAAATGTGCGCTGCATCTTCGTGGACAACGGTCTGCTGCGCAAAGATGAAGCTAAGGAAGTTCAGGCCAACTTCGCCCGCATGGGCGTGGAGATTGAGACTGTGGATGCCAGCGAGCGATTCCTGGCCGCACTGGCCGGCGAAACCGCCCCGGAGAAGAAGCGCCGCATCATCGGCAACCTGTTCATCGACGTGTTCTGGGATGCCGTGGGCGATGCCGAAATGCTGGCCCAGGGCACGCTTTACCCGGACGTGATTGAAAGCGCCTCCAACGCCAAGAGCAAGGCTTCCGTCATCAAGACCCACCACAACCGCGTGGAGCGTGTGCTCAAGATGCAGGAAGAAGGCAAGGTGATTGAACCGCTGGCCTTCCTGTTCAAGGACGAAGTGCGCGAACTGGGTGCCTCCATGGGCATCTCGCACGACATCCTGTGGCGCCACCCCTTCCCCGGCCCGGGTCTGGCCGTGCGCTGCCCCGGCGAGGTGACCAAGGAACGCCTCGATATCATCCGCGAGTGCGATGCCATCTTCATTGGCACGCTGCGCAAGTGGGACTGGTACGACAAGTGCTGGCAGGCCTACGCCGGCCTCATCCCCGTGAAGACCGTGGGCGTGAAGGGAGACGAACGCTCCTACGAATTCGCCACCAACCTGCGCGCCATCGTGTCTGAGGACGCCATGACCGCCGACTGGGTGCAGCTGCCCTACGACCTGCTGCGCGAGGCCTCCAACCGCATCCTCAACGAGGTTTCCGGCATCAACCGCGTGCTCTTCGATGTGAGCACCAAGCCGCCGGCATCCATCGAGTGGGAATAAAGACTTCCCAAAAATCCCGGCAGGTGCAGGCAACTGCGCCTGCTTTTTTTGCCTCGATAGCGTTTTTTACTCGCAATAAAAAAGAAAGTGTGTAGAATCGGAATGTAACGATTCTATCCTCAGCATGAAGAAACTGACTTCTCTCCCCAGTCTCCTGTGTTGTATCCTCCTGGCATGCAGCCTTGTCTCCTGTGATGACCGGAACGACAAGGGAAAGGCCGGGTTCTCACACATTGAGCAACTCAACAGCCCGAACTACCGCATGGGCCTTCCGCTGGGAGCAAAATCCATGCACGTGGCGGAAGAACAGCTGCCGAATGCGCGCCCCTGCTATTTCAACAGTCCCTACGCAGCGCTCACCGCACTGCTGGATGAAGAGATTGATGCCTATATCTTTGACAGCCACGTGCTGGACTATGTAGCAGCAAATTCCAGAGATTTTGCCATATTGCCCGGCACTATCGGCATAGCGGATATCGCAGTCGGCATCACTCCCAAGAAACCCGAGCTGGTGCATGAAGTCAACTTGTTCATTGATGGCTACAAGCTCAACGGCACCTACAACCAGATGTACGACCGGTGGGTGAAGCTCAGTGAAGAGGAGCGGGCTGCCTTCTCACGCCCGGATGTACCGGAAATGCCAAAGATTGATGCCCCCGCGGCCCCGACCCGTACCCTGGTGGTAGGAACCTGCAGCCAGATGGAACCCATGTGTTTCCGCAAGCCGGGAGGTGAACCCACCGACCTGACCGGCTTCGACATGGAACTGCTGCAGCGCCTGGCCCGCCACCTGAATGCCACAATCGTGCTCCGGGATCTGGACTATATGAGCATGATGGATATGCTGGTAAAAGGCGAGCTGGACATGGTGATAGCCGGACTGAGCCGGACAGAAGCCCGCCGGAAGCGCGGTATCCTTTTCAGTAAAAACTACATTGACTCCCACATTGTGGCACTGGTACGCAGTAATCGTGTAGAAAAAAAGAAATAACACCATTCACAGCCTGCCCGGGAAAGAGCAGGCTTGACCCGGGGCGTTTCGTGTGCTAGTCTGGAAGTTCGACACGAACCGCCCCTTTTTTATGTACATCAACCGCGAGATATCCTGGCTGGAATTTAACCAGCGCGTGCTCAACCAGGCACTGCGCCCGGAGCTGCCGCTGCTGGAACGCATCAAGTTCCTCTCCATCAGTGCCAGTAATCTGGATGAATTCTTCCAGGTGCGCGTAGGCGGGCTCATGCTGCTGCGGCAGACGGGTAAATTCAAACCCGATATCACCGGTCTTTCCCCCAGTGAACAACTGGAGCGCATCCGCGAACGCGCCGGCACCATGGTGGATGACCAATACAATCTCTTGCAGAACGTGCTCATGCCGCTCATGAATGAAGCCGGGCTGAGCCCCCTGGATTTAGAGGAACTCACCGAAGCCCAGCACGCCGGGCTGGAGGAATACTTCATTACCAATATCTCTCCGGTGCTCACCCCGCTGGCCATGGAGGTGGAACAACCGCCCCTGCTACCCAACCTGAGCCTGATTCTGGGTGTGGAACTGCAGAACGAAGAAACGAAGGAATCCCGATTCGTGGCCATCACCCTGCCGGAGATTCTGCCCCGCCGCGTGCAATCAGCCGTGCTGGGCCGCCGCGGCTATGTGATGCTGGAGGATGTGGTGAGTACATTCTGCCCGCTTCTGTTCCCTGGGGAAAAGGTAGTAAGCACCACACCTTTCCGCGTGACCCGCAATGGCGATATTGCCGTGGCCGAGGAAGAAGGCAGTGATTTTGCCCGCGAGATGGAAAGCGTGCTTGTGGCACGCAAGTTTTCCGACTGCGTACGCCTGGAAGTCCCCGCCACCACGCCGGAACCGCTGGTGCAGCGCATTGCCGGCATAGTGGGGGCAGATGCAGGCTCCACTTACCGGGTGCCGGGTTTCCTGCGGCTGGTGGATTTCGGGCAGATGGCCTTTGAACCCGGCAACGACCAGTACAAGGTGCAGGCCTGGACCCCCTGCTGGCCCGCCGGGGTAGATGCCGCCATGAGCATGTTCGAAAACATCAGCCAGGGCGATATCCTCATCCACAATCCCTACGAAAGCTACGAACCCGTGGTGAAGCTCATCGAGGAAGCCGCCGAAGACCCGGATGTCATTGCCATCAAGCAGGTGCTCTACCGCACCGCAGAAAACTCCCGCTTCATTGCTGCCCTGTGCCGCGCAGCAGAGACCGGCAAGCAGGTGACCGTGCTCATCGAGCTCAAAGCGCGCTTCGATGAACGCCACAACCTCTCCCAGGCCGAAAAGCTGCAACGCTCCGGCGTGCAGGTGGTCTATGGGGTCAAGGGCTTCAAGACCCACGCCAAAATTCTGCTCATTGTGCGCCGGGAAAACGGCGGGCTGCGCCGCTACTGCCACATAGGCACCGGCAATTACAATGAAAAGACCGCCCGCATCTACAGCGATTTATCCCTGCTCACCTGCAATGAACACCTGGGGGCTGATGCTTCGCAATTCTTCAACTCCGTGACGGGGCTCACGCGTCTCATGCGCTTCCGCCGCATGTACCCGGCACCGGCCACCATGAAATCGCGTCTGCTGGAACTCATTGCCGCCGAGACCCACCGCGCCGAGCAGGGCGAGCGCGCCCATATCCGCGCCAAGATGAACTCCCTGAACGATGTGGAGATGATGGAAGCGCTGGAGAAGGCCGCCGAAGCCGGGGTACGCATTGAACTGAATATCCGCGGCATCTGCTGCTGGGCTCCCACCAGCGAAAAGGCGCGTTCCTGCACCCGCATCACCAGCATTGTGGACCGCTACCTGGAGCACGCACGCCTCTTCCACTTCCACAACGGCGGCAACCCGCTCATCTACATGGCCAGTGCTGACTGGATGAGCCGCAACCTGGATCGCCGCGTAGAGCTGCTGGTTCCCATTGAAGAACCCCAGCTGGCGCTGCGCATCATGGATATTCTGGACGCCTGCTTCAAGGATAATACCCAGGCCTGTGATATGGCGCCCGATGGTTCCTACCACCCGGTCAGCTCCCATAAGAAAGCCTACACCATGCAGGCGCACCTGCAGCGCGCCGCCCGCCGCCGCGCCCGCAGCCAGGAAAGTTCCAACATGCGCGTGCTGGAACCCCACAAGCCGCGCAAGGCCTGATTTTACTCCACCACGCGCAGTTTCGGGATAGCGGTCTGCTGCAGGTGGGTATTCACCTCATCGGCCGCGCTGCGGTCTACATAAACCGTGTAGGGAGGCTTGTTGAACTCCAGGCGCACCAGGCCGTTCTCCGTCTGCGCATCCAGCAGAGCCGGCAGATCCGCAAAGCAGTTCACCGGCTTGCCATTCACGGCAATCAGGCGGGAAAAGCGCAGGTCCTCATAGCCCTGGGTAGCCGCTGTAGGCAGCACAAAGGTGAGCCCCACCAGCTCCGTACACCCCGACTCGCGCAAGGCATCCTGGTTATTTTCGAGCATCTGGAGCTCCAGCGGCAGCACACCATTACTCCGGGTGCGGAGTTCCGCCATGTAGGTGCTGGTCAGAGGCTGGAACAGCATACCCCCCCACATGATATAACGCGGCTGCACCCCCGGCATCTGCGGGCGGAACAGGGCATTCTCCACAGCATCCCGGTTCATCTTTACAGAAACCTGCTGCACATTCCCTTCCCGGCTCACGGTGAGGGGCAGTTCCTGCCCGCGGTCCTTCATGCCGCGCAACAGTACAGCCACATGGTGCAAACCGTAGCGGGGGTGGTCACAGCGGCCCTGGTTATCCACCGGCATGCCATCCACCGCCGTGAGCACATCGCCAGCCTGCAGGCCGGCAGCCTCAGCGGCACTGCCGGGTTGAACCTTGCTGATATAGAGTCCGTTGGCGGCGGCATCGAGCTTCAGATATTTACGGAACACGGGGTCATCCAGCGGGGAAAGCTGCACACCCATGACCGGTACACCGGCTTTTTCCTGCACCAGGAAGCGGAGGATCAGTTCTGCATTCACGGAATGCAGCAACTGCTCCTGCTTCTTGTAGGTAATCCCCAGAGCGCTCAGCTTACCATTGCTCACTACCGGGGCACCGGCAGTCTGGCCATCCGGCAAGGGGCGGGCGGCCCGCATCACCATAAGCGGCACGCGTTCACCCGCCACATTCTCTGCCTGCATATCTACATGCACGGGTTCAACTCCATTGATAAGCCCCGCGTAAGAAGCAGAATCCCCGCGCTTGAGCGGTTCTCCGAGAGAAAGAGCCGTGCGCGAATCAAAGATGCCAGCATCCTCCTCATGCGCCACGGTGAGCAGCGCCAGGTTCATATCCTCATCGTACCGCAGCACGCGGGCCGGCACCGTGCGGCTCACATCGGGCAGAATGAGCTCCACGTAGGTGGCATCGCGCACCACGCGGCCAATGGTCAGCACACGGCCCTCCCCCATGTAGACACCGTGGGCGCGGGACTGGCGCGGAGCCTCCTTTTCCCACGGGCGCATGGGGTTGTATTCCTGCAAGGTGGCATTCACAAGCAGCAGGCTGTCTGCCGGGTCTGCCACCGGAGTCTCTGGAACCAGTGGTAAAGGTTCAGCGGCAGCGGGCTCCGGCACCACAAGTTCCGGCTGGGTTTCTGCTGCAGTCTGCTGGGTGTGCTTCTTGCGCAGAGCAGTGCGTTCTGTCGGCTTGCAGCCGCTGAGCACCACCGCAAGCAGGGAAAGAATGGTAAGTGTCCGAATCATGGAACGAAAAACGGTAAATTATTTCAATCTGGATGGAGCGGGTATGTTGTAGCGCTCCGCAATGCGGGTATTGGCGGCATCCACCGTGGCATTATCAATCACCAGGGGGCGGGCGGCATCTGCCAGCTCAATCACAGTGTATTCCGGGCGGGGTTGGTCTGCCCCGGGATAAAGAAGGCTGTTCAGATGCGTAAGGCCTTTGACTTCCACCCCGTTCACCTTGGTCACAATGCTTCTCCCGTGGTCACTGAGCCGGGCATTCACCTCATCCGGCAGGGTCCGGGTCAGCAGCACCAGATCCTCTTTAATGGCAGATTCTCCACCGCGGGTAAAGCGGTCGAGCTCCACCATCACATCTTCCGAGGAAACCTGATGCTCATTCACCACATTGAAATTCAGCGGCTGGAACACCAGACCACCGAACACCACATAGCGGGGCTGCTCATCATAGCGGCGGGAAAGCACCCGGATGGACGGCAGCGGTGCCATGCTGGCCTCTGTCTGCATCACCTCGCCCCCACGCAGAATGGTAAATTGCATCTTATCCCCTGCAAAGGCGCGCTCGGCCAGCTCCTCCAGGCGCACACGCACCCCCTCCAGCTCAATCATCGAAGTAGAATCCACCGGCAGACCGTTCACCGCCATCACCACATCCCCAATCTGCAGGGGGCCATCACAGGCAGCACCCTTGACCACATCCGCCACCAGACAGCCGATATTGTTATCCGGCAGGTCGAAGTGGCGGCGCATAGCCTTGTTTTCCAATGGAATGAAACGCACTCCCATCTCCACATAGCCATCGTAGTGCCCATCCTCCACATCTTTCAGGAAATGGCGGATAACCGGCATGGGAATCACATAGCCTGTGGAATTCGCCTGCATGAGCCCCTGGAAAGCCACACCGATGACCTTATCATTCTTCAGCACGGGTCCGCCGCTGTTGCCGGGGTTGATGGCGGCATCCACCTGCAGCGCCAGGTGGGCAATGTTGCGCGGGTGGGCATAGGGAATCGTATCGATGCGCGACACAATGCCGCGTGTCACCGAAAGGCGGTTTCCGCCAATCGGATAGCCGATGGCACGCACCGTATCCTCCAGCAAGGGCATCTCCTCACTGAACTCCAGACAGGGCACACCGTCAAAGGCCGCTGTATCGTCAATTTCCAGCATGGCCAGGTCGGCATCGTGCGCCACAAACTTCACCCGGGCCGGGATACGCCGGGCATCATTGAAAAGGGAAATATCTATCTTTTCCGCATTGGCCACCACGTGGGCATTCGTCATGAACAAGCCGGGAGCCACCAGGAAACCCGTGCCGGCACCGCGGCCATAACGGCCACCCTGCCAGGGGGTCTCATAATCCGGCGTGCGGGTCACCACCTCTACCTTCACAATGCCGCGGTATGCCGCTGCAGGCGGTTCCGGGGCAGGAGCCGGGGCTGTAACTTCCACTGGTGCCGGAGCCGGGGGCTCAACCGGAGCAGGCGCAGGAGCCGGCTGGACTTCCGGCTGCGGGGCAGGCTGGGGCTCAGGTTGAGGGGCAGGCTCTGCCACGGGAGCTGGCGCAGGTTCTGCGACTGGCTCCTCCGAAGATACAGGCGCGGGCTCAGGAGCTGGTTGCGGGGCGGGCTCTGCCACGGGAGCTGGCGCAGGTTCTGCGACTGGCTCCTCCGAAGATACAGGCGCGGGCTCAGGAGCTGGTGTCTCTGCCGGAGCCAGAGCGGGTTCCGGCTCAGGTTCAGCCTCGGCCTCCACTGCCGGGTCTTCCTGAACCGCCGGGGTTTCCGTTGTTTCCACCGCAGCGGGCTCTGCCACCGCCACTTCCGTAGGTAAAACAGCCTGCTCCACCGGGGCTGCAGGCTCAGCTGCGGCACCCTCCGCCATAACAGGCAGTGCCGACATCAGCGCAATCAGAGTGAGTTGAATCTTCACCCCACCATTCTGCCCCGCAGGCGTAATGAAGTCAAGCAGAAATGGCGTGCGCGCACCACGTACGCGCGCAAATACGGCTCATCGGGACAAATAGCGCTTGCACCTTACAGGCTTAACTGGTAGAATAGCGCGCCGTGCAGGAATTATCACCTTACCAGAACCCGTTATGGCCGAATGCCGTGTGGGATGTATCAGGCGCGTTCGTGAATGACCGCGAGCTGATTGCTTTCTACGACTATTGCAAGCTGCTGCTGGGGTTCGAGGTGTTCAACATTGTGCACGGTGCTCCGCTCGGCGAATGGAATTCAGGCCGCGTGCTCAAACACCTGATGCGCGAAGCCGAGGAAGTGCGCGCCGCCGGGCTGGCCTACGAGCAGCGCAACATTGCGGTCTATCTCACCTTTACCAACCTGCTGCTCACGGAGAAACACCTCAAGGATGCCTATGGCAACGCCATGTGCGTCTTCTTCAGCCGCCATAACCCCACCGGCAGGAACGCCGTCATCCTGGCCAGCGACATCCTGCGCGAGCACATCCGCAAGGAGTACCCCACGCTGAAAATCATCTCCTCCATCCTGAAAATCACCAATGGTGGGGGCAAAGGCAAGCTGGATGTATACAAACGCCTGGCCGATGAATATGACGAGGTGATGGTGCACCCGGACGATGTGCTCAATTACGACCTGCTGGAGCAGATTGAAGACAAGGAACGCCACATTCTGCTCATCAATGAATACTGCGTGCGGCACTGCCCTATCCGCGCGTTTCACTACCACTCCCTTTCGGAATCAGCCCTCGACTTCATGGGGTACGACAACTCGAAATTCGAAAAGCGACAGGCGACCAACGGCTGCCGCAGTCTCTACACCCTGCTGGCCGATGAGCACAAGAGCGTGCTGGCGCTCAATACACCGGAAATCCGGAAGCTGCGCGAACTGGGCTTCCGCCATTTCAAGGTGCAGGGGCGCGGGCATGCCAACGCCTCATCCATCCTCTTTGATCTGCTGCGGCTCGCCCTGCGCACCGATGCCCCCGGCGAGAACGCCATGCACCGCAACGGCCAGATGTTCTGGGAATCCATCCTACCCCACTGATACGCACCATGAGCACCCCGGAAATCACCCCCGAGCAAGCTATTGCCAACCTGCAGTTCCTCACCCGGGACTACATGCCCCAGGCCACATGGACTGTGGGCGGTGCCTTGCGTTTCGATAAAAGCCTGCAGATCCTCAACAAGTTCCTGACCGAAATGGTTGCGCTGCGCCGCTTCCATCATGTGGCGGGGGCTCCGCCCTGTGCCTGGTCGCTGGATTGGTTCGTGCAGCGCCGCCCCATTGCCTTCGATACCTACTGCAACGCGCTGGAAACGTACGCCCGGCAGGATACTGGTGTCATTCTCGTGTTCGACAACCCGAATCTCACTGAGCAGGAACTGGCAGACCCCTATGGCCTGAGCCTGGTGCATGAGCTGCACAACCGCGACCGTATCCGCAAGAATGCCGTATGCGTAGCAAGCGATGCCCTGGCTGCCCGCCTGCGCGCCGAAATCCCCTCCCTGCGCATCCACTGCCACCCGAACCGTCTGGTCATGGAGAAAGGCAAACGTACCCCTGCCCTGTACAACAAGCTGGCCACGCAGTACGACCGCGTGTGCCTGCACCCGGCAGATGCGGTGAAACCCGGCATCGTCAACGCGATTGAGAACCCAGCCAGGTTCGATGTCATCATGAACGACAGCTGCCTGCGCACCTGCCCGGTGCGCCGGGAGCACACCGCCCTGCTGGCCGATATGCGCCGCGCACCGTATGATACGGAGCTCATGCGCCGCCGCTCCGACCTCATAGCCCGCGTAGGCTGCCAGAAGACCACCCCCGGCGAGCTCTGCCAGAAAGCCAGCTGCAACCTTACGCGCGATGAAGCCACCGCGCTCTATGCCGCCGGGTTCTGCAGCTTCATCATCCAGGCTCAGCAATTCCGCAATGAGATGACCCTGCTCTGGGACATCTTCCAGTGCATGCTCGACCACTCGCCGGAAATCTGCAACAAAGCCGCGCTCATTGCCTCCTCCGGCATGGCGGAATTCGGTAAAGCCAGCGAGGAACTCCCCAGCGGGCTGCGCCAGTTCAGTTTTACAAATTACGAATAAACACAAGAAGACAAGCACATGAAACACACCAACATATTCACATCCGAATCCGTAGGCGAGGGACACCCCGATAAAGTGGCCGACCTCATCTCCGATTCCATTCTCGATGCCTGTCTGGCCCAGGACCCCGCCAGCCGCGTTGCCTGCGAAACGCTGGTGAAGGATAACCACGTCGTGCTGGCTGGTGAGATTACCACCAAGGCTGTCATCGATTACGAGAAGATTGTGCGCGACACGATCGCCGAAATCGGCTACCGCACTGCGGCAGATGATGCCCTGTTCAATGCAGAGAACGTGGACATCACGAACTACCTTTCCACCCAGAGCCCGGATATTGCCCAGGGCGTGGATGCCTGCGAAGCCGAAGGCAAGGACGGCGCTGAACAGGGTGCCGGAGACCAGGGTATCATGTTCGGCTACGCCTCCAACGAAACGCCGGAGCTCATGCCTGCCCCCATCATGTTCTCCCACCGCATCATGATGGAACTGGCCAAGGTGCGCCACAGCGGCGTGGTCACCTGGCTGCGCCCGGACAGCAAGAGCCAGGTAGCCGTGGAATATGGTGAGGATGGCCGCCCCGCCCGCATCCTGAACGTGGTGCTCAGCACCCAGCATACCGAGGAGGTCGATGTCGCCACCATCCGCGAATTCTGCACCAACCTCATCCGCCGCTGCCTGCCTGCAGACCTCATCACCCCCGAAACCGAATTCTTCATCAACCCCACCGGCCGCTTCGTCATTGGTGGCCCGCACGGCGACTCCGGCCTCACCGGC
>JAFXDR010000163.1 GCA_017521145.1 Akkermansia sp.
ACCCTGCTCATGCGCGTGAGCGAAGGCAGTGTCATCACCAACAACAACGCCGTCTGCACCGAACATGTGGGCAATCTGACCTTCAACTTCCTGGCGGGTGACTTCTTCCAGAACAATCCCTACATCCTGCCTGCCTTTACCGGTTATGTGGCCCGCCAGGCCTGCGCGGATGGAGCCCGCTACCTGGTAGATGCCTACTGTGGCAGCGGCCTGTTTGCCCTCACGCTCGCCCCGCATTTTGAAAAGGTGCTGGGTGTGGAAGTGAGCGAAACCAGCGCCGACTGGGCTCGCGCCAATGCCCGCAGCAACGGCATCACCCACGCCAGCTTCCTGGCGGCCAGCGCAGAAGCCATCTTCGAACAGGTGGATTTCCCCGCAGAGGAAAGCGCCGTGGTCATTGACCCGCCCCGCAAAGGCTGCGATATGGCATTCCTCAATCAATTATTCGCCTTCGGGCCAGCCCGCGTGGTCTATGTCTCCTGCAACCCCGCCACACAAATCCGCGACCTGGCAGAATTTGATAAAGCTGGTTATGAGGTGGTGGAAGTGCAGCCCTTCGATCTCTTCCCCCAGACCAAGCATCTGGAGTGCGTGGCCACCCTGCGTAAGAAGAAAGCCTGAACCATACCCGACGCATGACCAGACTCAGCCGCAGCGCCGAAGATTACCTTGAAGCCATCGGGCACCTGTGCCGGGAGAATGGCCGGGCTCAGGTGAGCGATGTGGCAGCCATGCTCAACGTGAAGAAGCCCAGTGTTACCGCAGCCGTGCACCAGCTGGCAGAAGAAGGGCTCATCACCTACCGCCGCTACGCCCCCATTGAGCTCACGGAAAAAGGCCGGAAATATGCCGACCGGGTCATCCAGTCACATGCCACGCTGAAGCGTTTCCTGATTGAAATAGGCGGGCTCGTGCCGGAGCGTGCAGAAGAAGTAGCCTGCAGTATGGAGCACATCCTCACCTTTGAAGAAATTGCCGCTATGGGTGAGCGTATGAATTGAACACACCGGTAACTGACAGCATCTAATTCACAATTATGTACGAACGGCGGCTCAGCGTTACCAATGCGCTCATCATCATCAACGTGGTAGTGTTCTTTGTAGGTATCATGGTTCAGCGGGAAGCACTGCTGGCCATCCCCTACCCCGGAGCACCCAGAACCTCCATTTTCGAAATTGCCTGTTCCTACTCCTGGTTCACCTGCTTTCTGGAAGGCGGGCTCTGGCGCCTGATTACCTACCAGTTCGTGCACGCCAATTTCGGGCACATCCTGTTCAACATGTGGGCGCTGTACTTCTTCGGCCCGGCGGTGGAGAATGCCATGACTCCCAAGCGCTTCCTTGCCTTTTACCTGGCCTGCGGTGTAGCAGGCGCGCTGTTCTCCTCACTGCTGGCAGGGCTCAACCTCTACACCGCCTTGCCCGATGTACCGCAGAATGAACTCATCTGCAACCAGCTGGCAGCCTTTGCCGGTTATACGGGCCAGGTGCAATGCTGGGAGATGATTCCCCTGGTGGGTGCATCCGCTGCCATCTACGGTGTGATGGTCGCCTGCGCCTTCATGTACCCGGATGTGCATATTTCGCTCCTCTTTCCGCCCGTCACCCTGCGACTGCGCACCTTTGCCATCATCATTATAGCGCTGGCCACCGGCACCATCCTCTTCAACCTGAGCAATGCCGGCGGCGAAGCCGGCCACCTGGGCGGCATCATCATGGGCGCCATCATCATGAGCATCTGGAAATACCGCCTCCTGCACAACCGCTATTGAATCATGACCGTTCTGTTTGATATGGATGGCACCCTGTTTGCCGGGGATTCGCAGCTGCGCTTTGCGCGCTGGATTCTGCGCCGCCACGGCTGGCGCCGCCTGTACCTGCTGTGGCTGCTGCCCATGGGACTGCTGCGCGGGCTTCACATCATCAACACAGAACGGATGAAACGCGCCTTCCTGGCCTATGCCTGGGGCATGCACCGTGATAAGCTCATGGCAGAGTGTGAAGCCTTTGTGCAACAGGAAATCCTGCAAATCCTCTATCCCCCGGTTCTGGACAGACTGCGGGCCCACCAGGCTGCGGGCGACACCACGGTGCTCTGCTCCGCTTCCCCGGACTGGTGGACCCAGCTGGTAGGAAAGGCCCTGGGATTCACCCACACCATCGGCACCCCCACTGTACTGGGTGAGCGGGTTGCGCTCATGCCCCATATCCCCGCTCCGGGAAACAACAAGGGTGCAAACAAACTGGTGCGTCTGGCCAGCATCGGCATCACGCACGCGGAAGTGGGTTACACCGACAGTGCTGCCGATTTACCCATGCTCTCCATTTGCGAAAAAGCGGTACTGGTCAATCCGAAGCCTGGTTTTGCAAGACAAGTGCCAGAGGCAGAAATACTCACCCCGGAAAAAGGGATCCGCCCGATACCCTTCACGCTTGGCTGCCTGATTGGCTGGTAACGTAATACCTTACTTCTCCAGGCGCTTTTTCCAATCGCGCATCAGCACAGCGAAAGGCTCATTGCTATCGGGCTGGCTTGCGTAAGGATTCGCCTTGAACGCCTCATTGTAATCTCCGTGCAGAATCAAGGCCAGGGCATACAGCTCCGGAGCCAGATTACCAGCATTACTTATCCCCTTAGCCATGCGGAGCAGTTCCTCGGGAAGAGTTGCCGGAGTGATACCATAGACTCCGCGCTTACGCAAAGTCTCACGGGCAACCAGCATGATGGAGGCGGCCTCACTCAGCACCCGGATTTCCTCTTTCTCCAGACGGCTGATTTTCAGTTTCAGCAGGTCGTCCACCATGGCAGATCCCATTTCCAGGCGCCCGGTATGAAACAATTTGCGAGCCTCGCCCAATGCCACGCGGGCAGCTCGACGCGGTGCGGCCATGCGATACTCATCCACCTGTTCATTAAGAGAAGTCAGATTACTCTCTTTCAAGCCATCCAGAATCTTCGTAATCTGCTCGGCGGCATCAGCATGGCGTCCCTTATGCACATAGCGGTCGGCAGCCAGAATCTGCGCTGCCACCTTGATACTTGAACTGGGCATCTCGGAAGCGGTCTGTGCAGCCCTGGCATAATCATCCTCCAGCGAACGCACCAATGAACACAACTCATCAAACCGCTTGCGCCCGGCAGGGCTCACACGGTCACCACGTCTGGAAATATCTTCAAAGCGGTTGTAACCATTCTCCGTCGACTTATCGTCCAGCACATCCAGCGCTGTGCGGATAATGGCAGCAGAAGCAGCCATGGCAGGTTCCTTGTCCTCCTTTGTCAGCGAGGCAAACAGCTCAGCGGCCCTGGCAAAATTTCCGGCGCGCAGTTGAGCCTCGGCATCGGCATACGCATCACGGTCTTCCCAATGCATCACCTCAGCATCCAGAGCATCCTGCACCCGGCCAGATGGCGTCATCAGTGCAACCAGGAAACCACCTATCAGACCGATAGCAACACTTCCAAGACCGCCAGCTGTAGCATAGAGCTTCCGGCGGTAGCGTCGGGCGCGCTCCTCCGGATCCAGAGCTTTCACCAGCTCTGCCTGAGTCTCAGCTATTTCTTTCAGCAACTCATCGTAGTCAGCAGGACGCTCTGCCAGTTCGTACGAAGTCATTCTGTTGACCAGCTGGCAGAGGCGGGGAATCAGGTGCGGAGCAACTGTTTCAACTCCCGGCAGCGTCTTCTTGGCTACTACCATCTCCGAAAGAGTCTGGGGATTGCCTGGCAGTGTAGATTCACCTGTCAGCAGATTGCGCAGGGTCATACCCAGGGCATAGATATCGGTCTGGCAACTTTCAGCTTCGCGGTGCAGCGTCTCCGGCGGCACATAGAAAGGAGTAGCCCAGATGACATCCTCCGTCTCCACATCCGGCTTATCTTCCAGCGACAAGCCGAAGTCCAGCACTTTGGCCTGACCTTCCGGAGTAATCAGCACGTTACCGGGCTTCACATCGCGGTGGAGCAGGCCCGCCTCGTGGGCGGACTGAAGACCGAGTGCCACCTGGCGGACAATTTCAAGAGCATCGGCAGGCAGCAGGAATCCGCGTTCTGCCACAATCAGCTCCAGGTTACGCCCATCCACCAGCTCCATGGCAATATAGAACTGGCCGCGGGACCACCCGGCAGAATACACATTCACCACGTTCTCGTGGCGCACCTTGGCCATCAGAGCGCATTCATTCTCCAGACCAGCAATACGTTCGGGCTCATCGCGGTACGTATCATTGAGCACCTTGATGGCAAGCGGGCGACCCAGCACCAGGTCACGGGCGCGGAACACCACGCTCATACCTCCTATACCCAGAACGGAATCAATCTTGTAATTGGCCAGCATGGAATGCACAAACGCCCGGGTTTCACACTGCGGGCAGGCAATTTCCACATGGAAGCCCAATGCAGACAAGTCTTGCTGCAAACCACACTGCGGGCATGTCCAGAGATCGTGCTGGGCCATAAGGAGAGAAAGATATTAGAAGGAGACAGAGACAGAGTAATCATGAAGAAGAAAAGGGGCAGAGGAGCATGACTTCCTCCCCTGCCCCTGAAAATCGGGCTTCTTAGCCAAGTTTGGGCAGAGAAGCTGCGGCAACGGCCTGGCCGTGGCGCTTGGTCTTCTCGTCCGGCACGCAGAGCGTGATGCTCAGCTGCGGGAACTCGCTCTTGAGCACCTCGTTGGCCTTGTCAATGATGAGCTGCCCACCGTCGCCCGTGGCCACACGACCCAGGAACAGGAGGTTACGCACATCGTAGAAGTCTGCAAAGTAAGCGATGGTGTAGCCGAATTCCACACCGATGGTCTCGTAGATCTTACGGGCGCGCTCATCACCTTCAGCCATGGCGGTCTGTACCTTCTTGAGCTGCTCCGGGTAGGGCATGGAGCCGAACTCGAAACCGGCACGCGGGGCCAGGCGGGCAACTGCCTGCTGGGAGAAGTACATGGCGCCTACGCCCTTATCCTTGGACCATTCGTCCACGCCACCGTCTTCCTGGTAATCCACGGGCACGAAGGCAAGCTCATTGAGCCAGGGCATGATGTGCCCCTCGGGGTCCACATAACCGGCAGCCAGGGAGGTACCCATGGCAATACCGAGCACAGCATCATCATTCATACCCATAGCACCGGCAAGAGCGGTCACTTCACCGTCGTTCACCACTTCGAAAGGTACTTCCTTGCCCATGCGCTCGGACCAGCGGTTCTTGAGCGTGGTGAACATACCGCGGATGACATTCTGGAAATCGTCCGGGGAGATACCGCGGAAGAGGGAACCCACGCGGGGCTCGCTGTTCACATACACACCGGCAGCGGAACCGCCGATGGCATCCACCTGGGGCAGGTGCTTGGCAGCGCGCAGCAGGGAATCATCCACACCTTCAAGCTGGTACATGGGGTCAGTCTGGTGGTAGGGATCCCACACCACTTCTTCAGAGAACACCACTTCACCGTTCACCACAGCGGCGCACTTGCGGTCGGAGCCGCCCAGGTCGAAACCAATGCGGTAGCCGTCCAGATTGCGACCCAGGGAAACAGAGGTGCTGTTCTCAGCAGGCAGGTCAGCAGCAGAAGCCACCTTCACCACCTGGATGGGCTGGTCGTAAATCTTCTTACCAATGAAATCCCAGTCGAACTCACGGGCACCACCGGCGCAGTATGTAGCGGCCAGCATGTCAGCAATCTGGTCATCGCCAGCCACCATGATGGTGCAGCCACCCTTCATCCAGAGCAGGAACTTCACGATACGTTCGATATACTGGTTATTCAGGGCAATATTCTCACCTTCCTGGGGCAGAATCTTGCCGCTCCAGCGGAAGCAGGTACCATCAAGGCGGGTCAGAGCCAGGTCCACAGTGTGGGAACCGGGAGTGGCTGCCACCTTATCAGTAAAAGCCTTGTTCCAAAGCACGGGGGCCACGAAGGCCGGGTCGAGTACGGGGGTGAATTTCGGTTGGATATTCATAACGTTACGCGGGTAATTATAACGCATCCCCCGCCCCGCTGACAAGCTCAAAATCTGTTTCCTGCGTTTTTCAGAGACAATTTAACGAACGCCCCCCTGCTAGATTCAAGACAGAAAACCCCGGTGCCTCGCAGCACCAGGGCTTCCAAACCAATAGAAAGAAAATTTTCTTTAGCCCAGGGTCGGCTTCTTGGCGCGACGCACAGCACCGAAGCGCTTCTGGAACTTGTCGATACGACCCTCGGTGTCCACGAACTGGTTCTTACCCGTGAAGAAGGGGTGGGAGTCAGAGGTAATACCGCAGGAAATCACATAGTGCTCTACACCGTCAATCTCTTCCTTCTTGGCGGAAGTTGCGGTGGAACGGGTGATGAAGCGGCGGCCCGTGGTGATGTCCACGAACACTACAGGATTGTACTTGGGATGAATGTCTGCTTTCATAGTCTTTCAGGCTGCGTTACCGTCGCAGCGCGACGAGATTTTACTATCCTTTTCCTGATTGTCAAGTCGTATTTTGCCAATTCATCTTCATTGACATGATTTTAAGAAAATTTACATTTCCTGCAAATTTGATAGAAATTAATGTTGACACGCCGTCTACGTTGTGATAATTTAGAAGCATTCCAAGTTACAAGCTAGAAAGGAAACCACAACAATGAGCCAGTATACCTCCACCACCGTACACGAAGGCAGCATGCGCTGCACCACCAATTTTCCGCAAGGCAATGCCGTATTCACAACCGATGTGGGGGCCGCCCTCGGCGGACGCGGTGAGCAGCCCTCGCCCGCTCAGCTGCTGGCCGCCACCGTGGCCTCCTGCATGGTCAGCATGATGGCATTCATGGGAGCCCGCCGCGGCATCAACACGCAGGGCATCTCCGTTGCCGCCGGTTATGAGGAAGGCAAGAACGGCATCACCGCCCTGCACTTCCACATCACCGTGCCGCACGCCGTGAACGCCGCAGAACGCAGTGTGCTGGAAGCCGCCGTGAAAGGCTGCCCCGTGGGAGCCGCCATTGCCCCCACCGTAGAAAAGAAGATTTCCTGGACATGGGCTGAATAGCCCGCAAGCTGATAGAAAGAAGGCAAAACCATAGAGAGAGAAAGTAACCGGGAGAGGCGAGTGTGTGGCCTCTCCCGGTTTACCATGTCCGGGCAACGCCCGGATATCGTCACAACGTGATATCGTCCTCGCCGTCAGGCGAGGATATCGTCCGGCAAAGCCGGATATCGTTCCCAGTGGTGCATCCTCACAAAATCTCCCCCCCCATCCATTGGGAAAATCTTTACCCTGCGCCATTGGTAAACGATATCCAGCCCTTGCGGGCTGGACGACATCCGCTGCGCGGACGATATCTGCTCCTTACGGAGCAGACGATATCCTCGCTGCGCGAGGACCTCAGGCATCAACCCGGGATTTCGTTTTCTTAGAAAGTTCGGCCTTTTGTTTCCCATCCATTGGGAAAATCTTTACCCTGCGTCATTGGTAAACGATATCCAGCCCTTGCGGGCTGGACGATATCCGCTACGCGGACGATATCTGCTCCTCGCGGAGCAGACGATATCCTCGCTGCGCGAGGACCTCAGGGAACAGACAACACACGGCTGTTGGGCGAAAGCCCATAGACCTGGGGCTCATACATCAGCTGAGCCTGGGCGGGCGGCGCGGCAGAGGTGCCGGCGCGCTTCACCCGGGCATAGTAGCGCATGTTGAGCAGGTCGCGCCCGCCCCAGCGGGTGCAGAAGCCACGCACGCGGTCGGCCAGGTACTCGCGGTGGTCGAACCAGTGGCTCCAGTCCAGAGGCTCCAGCCCCGCGGCCTGGCTGGGCACATCCGGGTTGATGGCTTCCATACAGGCGGGCAGGTAATCCTCCAGCACCAGATACTTGAACTCATCGGCCACTTTGGCGCAGGTGAGCGTAACGCGCACCACATCGCCCACCCTGAAACCGGCAGCCGGGCGCCAGATACCATCTGCCCCCTTAGTTTCGTACAGGCGGGTCACCTGCAGGCCGCGCTCCGTCACGCCGGGGTAATCCGCTGTGGCCGGCAGCGCGCGCACACGCAGGATGGCATACACCGTACCGCCGGCAGCAGCCAGCGTGGCAGGCAGGGTCTTCATCTCCTGCCCGGGCTGCCAGGGCAGCGGCACCACCGTACACCCCTTGTCCAGCCGGATCTGCGCCCCCTCCTGCAACACCAGGGCAGCCTTACCGCCCTGGTTCCTCCTGAGCTTCAGATACTCCGCCAGCGCCAGCAGGTTCCAGGCATTGCTCTGGGTGGTGCCATGGCGGTAATCGCGGCCGGCGGTGCGCATCCAGGTGCGGAACGCATCATCCCCCGCAGCCGGATTCTCCAGCAGGCTCAGCAGAAAACTGGTTGCCGCGCGGGTCTCGCGAGCCATCCAGACGTGCTTTTCATCATCCTCCTGCATTTCACGCAGAATCGACTTCATCT
Organism: Akkermansia sp.; assembly: GCA_017521145.1. GTDB lineage: Bacteria > Verrucomicrobiota > Verrucomicrobiia > Verrucomicrobiales > Akkermansiaceae > Akkermansia. The sequence goes on from JAFXDR010000163.1 coordinate 8,416, forward strand.
GCCCGGTCTTACCACGGGTGCGGGCAATGGCAAAGCGGGTACGGGGCGTTTCCTCGCTGACCGAAGCCCACCACAAGTAGCGGAAAAGCCTGTCCATGGCCTCCTGCGGCACCTCGTAGCCCTGTTCCTGCGCCAGCTTGAGCACATAGCCCGCATGCGCCGTGGCCCAGAGAGAAGAATCCTCCTTACCGCCCCAGTAGGCCAGTCCGCCATCCTGGCACTGGCGGGCAAGCAGCTCGGCAATGGTCTTCTGCACCACCTGTTTCACATCCTCCGGGCGGGTCTGCGCCATTTTCGGGCAGAACGGTGCCAAATCCTCATACAGCAGCCAGGGAATCAGAGCCGATGCGCGCTGCTCCGTGCAGCCGTAGGGGTACTCAAGCAGGAAATCTGCCGCCCCGGCCATGAGCAGCACGGGATTCGCCGAAGCCACGAGCTCCATTTCTCCGCGTGTGGCAGAACCCACTTCACTGCCCAGCAGCGCAGCCAGCTGCACCGCGGGATCGCCCGCCGACAGCGCAAGATGATGCGCCTCCTTAAGCACCGGCGCGGGGAACCGCACAGCAAACCCGCCCTGCACCGCATCGCTCCCGGGTTTACCCAGCGCGCTCCAGCGCAGCTTCTGCTCACCCTCGGTCATGGCCTTGAAATCGAAATAAAGCGTACCACTCCGGCGGGCTCCCAGCGTGATTTCCTGCGGGGCGGCCGCGCCCTCCAGCGTCACCGTCCAGGTGCCTGCCTCATCGGTATTATTCACGATGGAGAGAGGCAGGCGCAGCTCATCCCCCAGGCTCATGAAAAGCGGGGTACCGGGAGTCAGCATCACCGGCTGGGCCACAGTGAATTCACCGCTGGTCGCGCCGAAGCGGCTGCCCGAGGCATCCACAGCCACCGCAATCACCTTGTAGGTAGTCAGCGTATCCGGCAAGGTCACATCCACCGAAAATGTGCCATCCTTTCCGGTGCACAACTCGCCTTTCCACACCGCCACCGGGGCAAAATCAGTACGCAGACGCGGGGCTGGCTCCTCCTCCCCGGCACCGGCAGACATATTGAGCACCGGCGCGACACAAGGTGCCGGAGCACACTCGTAATCCCCATCCAACATGCCATCCACAGCCCCCCGCATCTTCCGGGAAACCTTCCTGAACACTCCGCTTCCCCCCATATAGGAGCCACCACTCAGCCGGATTCGGCTGGAGAAACGAAAATCTGCATCCATATTGCCCGGCGACAGGGAATACCCCCGGCCCACCATATCGCCCCGCCAGAATCCGGGCAGAATCCCCCGCGAAGGAGCCCGGGGGGCATCACCCACGCCATAACCGCATATGCCAAAGCCCTGCACGATGCGCTCATAGAAATGCCGCTCAGGGTCCGGAATCTCGTAGCGCCCCACGGAAAGCATGCCGGCATCCACCGCATACAATGTTACGGCGGCCTTATCCGCGCTCACCTTGCCCGACAAGGTAATCGTTTCAGCCGGGCGGCAAATCTGCTGCGGCAGCTTCAGCTCCACCTCCAGGTGGTATTGCCGCACCGGCACAAAGCAAGTGGAGGAAAGATGCAGAGGAGCACCGGCAGGCTCTATCCTCGGCAGCACCATGGTAAGACGCACAGAGCCTTCCTCCCCCGCCAGCAGGGGGATGCGCAGGGTGTGATTCCCCTGGCGGACAGGCAGAGTCAGGTGGCGGTCTTTCTTACCGCAGCACACGATAAAATGCGCCACTCCTCCGCGCTCAAGGCGCGTGGTCACGGTTAATCCACCATCACCGGGAGCCACCTGCAGTCTCCCATTCTCATCCCTCGCATAAGTGGGGATTGGCCAGGGGCGGCGAAGCTCGGCCACGCGCCCGGCAGCATCGGTACCGCGCACCACCAGCATATCGCACTCAATGGAGGAATCCTCAGGGGCTGGCAGTTGCACACCCTGCTCTTCCGCAGCCGACACCGTAAACTCCCGGCTCCAGGTCACGATTTCCTTATCCTGCATGTAGCCAAGCCCATTGGGACCGGGGAGCGGTTTCCGCTCGCGGCACAGATACTGCAACTGGAGTTTCTGTTCACGGCCCAGGGGCTTATCGGTGCGCGAATCATACAGGCACACATGATTCCCCGTCATGCGGATATAGAAATCAGCCGGGTGTATATTGCGGCTCACTGGTTGCATCTGCACATATTCCTCGCGGTCGTTTGCCACCGCCCCCGACACCGAAACACGCCCCTGATTCCGCATTTCCTGCGTCACCGGATGTTTCAGCACGCCCTTGCCTGCGGCATCCAGCGTGAGCGGCAATTGCTCACCGCCCAGCTCCAGCATGCATTTACCCCCGGCCAGCGGAGTACCGCTGTAATCCGCGGCCTTCACACGCACCGTCACTTCCTGCTCAGACACCTCCAGCGAAAGGGATGCCTTGAACGCATCGCGACGGAACACCTGGCACGGCACCGTCTCCGAGCAGCGGATATCGCCACATTCCACCCGCAAGGAATAGTTACCTGCCACATCATCCTCCCCCACAGGCAGGGTGAATGAAGCCTCGCAAGCCCCGAATCCACCCAGTCCGAGCTCACGGGTTTCAATATCGCTGCCATCAGGGCGCGAGAACGTGATTTTCGCTGTTTTCTGCGAGGGAAGAGCACAGCTGCCATCGGGCATCTGGCGGCGAAGCACCACGCGGAGATTCACCGTATCCCCCGGGCGGTAAATCGGGCGGTCGAGCACCATCATGGTAGAATTCGCAGCAGAATCTCTGCCGGAGCGCCATGAATAGCGGCGTGGCACTTCCACCAGCAGCACATCATCGCCGGAGCGTACCACCACCTTGCAATCGCCCTTCCACCCGGCGGGTAACCATGCCAGGCCATTCTGAATACTCAACTGGTGGGGCTGCTGCTGCTCATCCAGATACGAAACCGTGCCCTCCGGCACCGGCTGACCATCAGAATAGCGGTTCACCATCAGCGCGCGTTCCCCTACCGTCACGTTCAAATCAGTCACCTGCACCAGCACATCGGTGTGCGAATCCAGCGATTCCTCTGCCCGGTCATTCAATCGCAGAGCCGCGCGCACCTGCGCATTGCAACGCGGTTCCAGACGCAGCAGATACATACCCGGCGCGGGCACCCCACCCACGGCATCATCCAGCCTGAGCACCATTTCCCCCTGCTGGCGCATACCGTCTGCTCCCGTCTGGAGCTCCACCGGAGAAAATGGCGTGGCATCCTTCAACACAGCACGGCTGCGTGCAGCCGACTCCCGCCCGGTTGCCCGGGCTTTATCCAGCCGGGATTCGGCAAGCTCCAGCGCATCCGGCTTCCCGGCCATGCCACGCCACTCGCGGGCGCTCAGCAAATCATACTCCAGCTTGCGGGCCACCACAGGGGCCGTGTCTCCCAGCTTATGCCCCAGGGCAGTAGCCGTCATCTCGTGCGGCAGGCGCCAGGCTCTCACCTTCACCCCCGCAAGATTGGCATAAGGCAGGCGAAGACAACGCTCGCTATGGCGCGGAACAATAGTAAGCCGGCCGGGGCAGAGCTCCGGCCATGCCGGATTCAGCGCCAGGCGGTGGCAGTGCACACCAGCGGTCTTCCACCCCAGATACGATGCAGTGCCCGCAGGCAGCACCACATCGAGCAAAGCCGGAGCGGTGGCCGATACCTCCACCGCGAATCCGCGCACGCGCCCGGGAGCACAATAGACCAGATCCGGCGTTTTCCCGTCGCGCCTCCAGTCATCATGGAACGGCTTTACGATCCCCTGCTCCACTACTCCGGCATAACGGAACACAATCTCCTGCACACCCAGTTTCAGAAGCTTCCGGCCCTGCCCGGCATTCCGGGCTTCGTTCTGCCCCACGGCCAGCTTCATGCGTTCAAACAAAGCCGGCATATCCGCCACATTCATGGGAGCACTGAACAGCACACGCAGGCGGTACCTGCCGTCCTTATCCTCCCAATCCACCCCACTGCCCAATTCAGGCTCAGGAGTCACCGGGTCGCACACCGGGCAGTTATTGGAAAACCCCTTTCCCGGCTCTGCCAGCAGCAAGTGCCATTCCTTATCCGTATCCAGAGGAGTGCGCGGACGCACCACCACATGCCCCGGCAGCACCGAATCCTCGCGCAAAGATGACCACTCCTTTTCACCCAGCTTATGGAGCAGCTGCAGGGAATACGGGGAGAGCCCCTGCTTCAGGTATGCCGGTTCCAGCGTAGCTTCCACCCCGCCCACGTAATACAAGTCTCCCGATAATAAGCGTCGCCGCGCCTCACGGAACACAAAACGCAGCGGAGACCCGGGCGATAATTCCAGACTTTCTTTCGTGTTATACAGCTCAGAGCAGACCATGACACCCAGTCCCCGGGCATCCATGAAAGCCCGGCCACTCAGCATATCCGGCGGGCAGCGGAACTCGTAAATCTTCTGCGGTGCCGGGGAGCCTCCCAGAAATCTGGTACCCGGTGCCAGTTTCAGCTGGTAACTGGTAGCGCAGGATGTTCCCCGCGGAAAGCGAATCTCCAGGCGGTTCTGGTCTCTCCAACGCATGATAGGCGTGTGTGCCGCATCCCCGCTCACAGTAAGTATATCCAGGCCAAGGTCACCGGGGGGCAATGTCTCCGTCTTCATTCCATTTTCCACCGCAGACAGCCTCACCAGCGGTTCCTTGAAGCGGATTTCGACCATCTGCCGCAGCTCATCACTGTGCACATCTGCCGGTTCCTCCGCTGCCGGAGCAGTCTGGAATCCCAGTATTCCTAACAAAATCAACAAAAAACGTTTCATGGTATCCTGCTTGTCTGCATTCTATCAGATGCCCTGCTGCACACAAGCTAAAATACTTTTTTGCCATAAATATGAATTTTCCACAAAAAAAGGCTTGCGTCGCGAGCCGTGATGAGTATAATAGCCCCGCTTCCATGCCGGACATGGTAATGCAAACGCGGATGTAGCTCAGTGGTAGAGCGCAACCTTGCCAAGGTTGATGTCGTGGGTTCGAATCCCATCATCCGCTCTCACCAAAACACGCGGATGTAGCTCAGTGGTAGAGCGCAACCTTGCCAAGGTTGATGTCGTGGGTTCGAATCCCATCATCCGCTCTCACCAAAACATGCGGATGTAGCTCAGTGGTAGAGCGCAACCTTGCCAAGGTTGATGTCGTGGGTTCGAATCCCATCATCCGCTCTCTGGAAGAAGGCCTGCTCATGCAGGCCTTTTTTGTGTCTTGCCCGGAAACCCAATCTGTGATAGAATACGCACGATATGACTCCCCGTGCGTTCCTTTTAACTCTGTTACTTATTGGTATCGGCTGCACTCCTGCGCAAACCAGAGCCGCCGCCACCCAGGCGGAGACCTGGGTCTCCCCCCATGCTCTGCAGTTGGAAGAACAGGCAAAAGTAGCTCTGCTGCCATTCCCGCAGCAAGTGCACTGGGGCGATGGAGCTCTGGATGTGAACGGTCGCCAGCTGCAGCTGAGCGGTGAGGTCGGCCCTATGCTCCAGACCGCCATGCACGACTACCTGGCTGGCAGCACTCCGGGAGGAGATACACTACCTGTCCTCTGCCAATACCAGGCAGATGCCCTGCCCCCCGAGCATGCAGCAGAAGGCTACATACTGACCATCAATGCCGATGGCATTACCCTGACTGCCGCCAGAGAAGCAGGCTTATTGAACGGATTCCAGACACTGCGCCAGATGCTTGCCACAGGCAAGGGCAAGTTACCCTACTGCCATATCACCGACTGGCCCGCTTTCCGCTACCGTGGTTACATGCAGGACTGCGGACGCAATTTCCGCAGCGTAGAGAGGCTCAAGAAGGAACTCGCCCTGGCAGCCCAGCTCAAAGTGAACCTTTTTCACTGGCATCTCACCGATTACCCTGCCTACCACATCGAAAGCAAGGTGCAGCCGAAACTCAACGCCCCGGAATTCCGCACCCGCGATAAAAACGACACCTATTCCTTCGACCAGATTCGCGAGGTATTCGCTTTTGCAGCTGCGCGCAATATCACCATCATTCCGGAACTCGACATGCCCGGCCACAGCGCCTATTTCACCCGGGCTTTCGGTTTCAGCATGCACAGTCCGCAAGGCATGCAGATTATCGGCGAGCTGCTGGATGAATTCTGCCGCGAAATCCCGGCAGAAATCTGCCCCATCATCCATTTCGGAGCCGATGAAGTACGCATCCCCAATGCCCCGGAATTTGTAGACTTCGTCACAAAGAAACTACAGAGCCACGGGCGCATCCCCATGCAGTGGGCCAGCAACCGCGATCTGCCCGTAGGCGAGCACTCCATCGAACAACGCTGGGGCGAGGGCATTGATATGGTAGCTAAATCCATCATCCCCGAACGCATCAAGCGCAAGGCATTCGATTCCACCATGGGCTATGCCAACCTGCTCGACCCCGCCCTGCTGGTGCGCCGCTATTTCTTCATGCGCCCCTGCGGCTCTGCTGCGGGCGATGATAAGAAGCTTGGCTCCATTCTCTGCATCTGGCCGGATGGCAAAGTGGACGATAAGAGCATCATTCCCGGAGCCTGTGCCATGTGGCCGGGCATGATGGCCATGGCCGAGCGTGCATGGAAAGGCGGCGGGGCCGATGGCGACCACCTGCCGCTGGAAATGCCGGCCACTACCACAACACCCGGGCGAGCCTATGCTCTCTTTGAAGAACGCATGCAAGCCCTGCGCCACACCCAGTTTGCGGACGAGGATTTCCCGGTATGGCCGGAATCTGCGCTGAGCTGGACCGTGGTGGAACCCGTGCCCGCCAACCAGGCTGATGCCGTGCGACAGCAAGTACTGAGCGGCCATCTGGGCTCTGGCCTGCGCACCCGGAATGCCTACTGTGCAAACCTCTATGTCCGCACCCGCCCCGAGACCGGCTACCTGGGCATTTTCCCACACGCCCGACCCGGGCAGGTGGTCTGGGCCATCACCACCCTGCATGCTGCCCAGGCAGGCAAACAGAAATTCATGGTGGGTTTCGATGCCCCGGCGCGTTCCAACCGCCGCTGGACCGGCGTTCCGCACAAGGGTGAATGGTCACAGACCGGCACGCGTATCTGGCTGAATGGAACAGAGCTGAAAAATCCGCGCCATTACAAGCTCGCCGGCCAGCACAAACACCCGGGGAATGCCTGGAATTTCGAGTACCCGCTCGACCGCGAGGAAATCTGGTGGGTACAGGAACCCATTGAAATCGAGCTCCGAGCCGGGCTTAATACCTTCATCATTGAGCAGCCCTATGCGGGCGAGCACCACTCATGGGGCATCTCCCTCATTCCGGTCAGATAACAGCCTTTCCTCTGCACCCCGTGAATCATTATTCACGGGGTGTTCTTTGAGTCTCGCCCCAGTGCCGCCGGAACCGCCGGGCACGCATTTCGTTGATACGGTGTCGCACCTCCTGGAGCCGCTTCTCATCATGGCTTTCAAGCAGGAGGGAGATTTCAGCCTCCTGCTGAGTGCGGGCATCTGCCCGCTGCGGGTGCATGGAAACCAGCAGAGCCAGGCGCTCGCGCATCTCCGGCGTGTAATCGCTGCGGGCCGTAATCAGGGAAAGCACGCCCAGAGTCATCTCATTTTCGCGGAGAGCACGCTCCTGGTTGCCTGCATCTGCCAGCACCGCCGAAAAACGGTCGCGGGCGGCAATGTAAAGCATGAGCATTTCGGTACTGCCGGGGTTATCTGCCAGCAGGGAGCGGGCATAGCGGGCGGCGCGTTCCAGCACATCTACCCCGGGGCGAGTATGCGGACGCATGGTCCACTGCACGTAAGCCCGCTTGAAGAGCAGGTTTTCAGGGTATTTCTGCAGCATTTCCTCCAGCAGTTGCTGCACGTCCGCGTTCTCGGGAAGCAGCATTTTCTGCAACTCCGGCCTCATGGCCTGCATGATGAGCTCCACCCGGCGGATCTGCACCTTTTCATTTTCGGGCTCCTGCTCCACGAGCTGCTGCATCAGAATAATGGCCTGTCGGAGATATGCCTGGCGCTCCTTCTGCCGCTCAGCCCTGTGCAAGCGCGGCTCCCGGCGTTCACCACGGGGAGCATTGCGGGGCTGCCAGCGGCGCAGATAACGGCTGCCAGTACTGAGCATCTGATAGGAACGCACCAATTCCAGCCGGGCTTCTGCGTCCTGCATCTGTTCCTGAAGTGCCACTAAATCCTTGAGGCGCCGCCCGGCCTCAGTTCCCTCGCCGGAAGCATAAAGCGCCGCACACAGACCATTCACCACGCGCACATAATCGGCACTTCCCACACTGAGCTGCTGAAGCGCACGTGTAAAATATTCCCCGGCGGTCTTGAAATCCGCCGTCTGCAAAGCAATGATAGCCAGAGTCTGGCAGGCATCGGCCATCTTACTGCCTCCGTTATCCGCAAGGGAGACAATCTCCTCATAATACGGCATGAGCTGCTGCAGCAGCCGGGCATCAGCCCGCGTGGGCTGCCACAGGGTATTATCCCCCGAATCACGGTCCGACATGCTGGTGAAAATCTGCTGCAGAGCCGAATCAGCAATAGCGGCATTGCGCTCGGCCAGGCGGCGCTGTTTGCTTTCTCCCGCATAGCCCCACAGGATGCTGCCGCAAAACAGCAGAACCAGCAGCCCCGCCACATGACTCCACGCCGCCACCGCAGGCCGTCGCCGCAGCCACATTCCGTATCGCCGCAACCACGAAGCAGGACGCGCCTGCACCGGCTCCCCATTCAGATAACGCCTCAAATCGGCCACCATATCGGCCATGGTGGCATAACGCTCTGCGGGTTCAAAACTGATACTCTTGTTGATGATGGCCCCCAGCTCACCCTCACCGCGTAAGGCCTTGAGCGGTTCGCTGCAGATGCGGTGAATCAGCTTGCCCGGTTCAGCCTCGCGGAAAGCCGGACGATTGCTCAGCAGCTCGTAAAGGGTCACGCCCAGGCTGTACTGGTCACCCGCAAAGGAATTCTCACCCTTCATCAGACGCTCCGGTGCCATGTAGCGCAGCGTACCATCGTGGCTCTGGGTCACCAGCGGAGCAGTCTCGCCGTTGTTGAGAATCGTCGCCAGGCCAAAATCGCCCACGCGCAGCACGCCCTCGGCATCCAGCAGCAGGTTGCCGGGTTTCACATCGCGGTGCAGCACCCCGCAGGAATGTGCATAGGCCAGAGCCTGCGCCGCCTGCAGGCCCACCCGCGCCACGGCGCGCTCATAGGGTTCTCCGGGAAAAGCCTTGCGGATACAGCCCGGGGTCACCCCCTGGCCCTCCACCATACTCATCACGTAGTAGCGGTAATCACCCTCCTGTCCCGCACCGAACACCTCCACAATATTGGTGTGGTGCAATGCCGCAATCACGCGCGATTCATTCTCGAAAGCCTCGCGGTGGCGGGCATCCGCATTCCAGGCCGGGGAGAGAATCTTGATGGCCACCTCACGCCGCAGCGATTCCTGCAAAGCGCGGAACACCGTGCCCATGCCCCCTGCCCCTATGCGCTCCAGCAGACGGTAGCCACCCAGCGTTTCCGGGTAATGCGTCACCATGGCAGCCGCGCCGGAAGTTGAGGCGACACTCAGGTTCTCCATCTCCTCCAGCCCCTTGAGCAAATCCAGCAATTCCTCCCGGCACTCCGGGTGCGCCCCGGCAAAAGCGCTCAGCGTGGGAGCCTCGCCCATGCGCCGGGCTTCCAGGTATTCCTCCACCAGCCCGGCCAGCAATTCTTCCTTATCGGTGGTATCAGGCATAGGGATTTTCGCGGCAGACAAGTTCCTGGAATCGTTTCAGCGCCCGCACATAGCGGATACTGGCCGCCTTGGGCTCAATACCCAGCACGGCAGCGCACTCAGCATTGCCCATTTCCTCAAAATGCCGCAGCTCCAGAATCTCGCGGTCCGTTTCAGAAAGCTGGGCCAGCACCCGCCGCGCCATAGCCTGACGCTCCAGCCGCTCCAGATGTGTGCGAGGGCTCGATATCGTATCGGCAAAATGCGCCCAGGCATCGGCCACCGTCATATCGTCCTCCGGGGCGCGTTCGCGCATAGCATCGCGCTTGGCGGCGGCCAGGTGGTGGCGCTCCATATCCGTGAGGGTCTGCAGCGCAATGCGGCGCAGCTTCACATACAGCGGCACTTCCGGCTGG
>JAFXDR010000164.1 GCA_017521145.1 Akkermansia sp.
CCCCGACCCCGCCAAGCTCAGCGAACTGGCGCAAGAGCTCAAGGCCTATGGCATCAAGGCCGGCACCCTGGCTACCCGTGAAGAGCTCAATGCCGTGATGGCAAAAATTGAAGGGCACCCGGATGAAAGCCTCCTCAAAGTGCGCGTGCTGCGCGCCATGATGCGAGCCCGCTACTCGCCGGAAGCCCTGGGGCACTACGGGCTTGCCAAGGGGGATTACTGCCACTTTACAAGTCCCATCCGCCGCTATGCCGACCTGGTGGTGCACCGGGCCTTCTGCCGCTTGAGCGGCACCCCCTCAGCCCCCCTGCCCGGCCCCGGAACCCTGGCCGCCATAGCCGACCATATCTCCGAGACCGAGCGCAATGCCGCCGCGGCTGAAAGTGAAGCGCAGCAGAGCATGATGGCGCGTTTCCTGGAGCTGCAGTGCGAAAGCAGGCATCCGCGCGTGTGGGATGCCGTGGTGCTGGCCTGCTGGCCGCAGGGACTGGCTGTGGAAATACCCTTGCTCAAAGTGAAAGGCTTTGTCTCCGGAGCCGACCTACCGGCTGGCACTTCGTGGTACTTTGAGCGGCACGCCGAGCGCTGGACCAGCACCGATGCCCGCTGCCTCTACCCCGGTGCCAGGCTGCGCGTTGTTCCCACCCGTGTGGATGCCGCCACTGGCTTTGCTGATTTCCGCCCGGTAGAATAAGCTTGATTACCCACAACGAATCTGATATTTAGAACACCATGTTGAAACTGTTTCGCTCACTGAGCATCATACTCGTGCTTGCCGGCACGGCCCTGGCAGAATGGGCATCCCCCCACAATCTGAAGCTGGAGGAAGAAGCCCCGGCCGCGCTGATTCCCTTTCCCCGCGAAGTAAATTGGGAAGAAGAGAAAATCAAGCTCCCGCCTGCAGGCAATTGGAAAATCAAAGGTAAAGCCAGCAGTAAGGATTCCATCAAAATCGCCTGGAAAGGGCTCTTGAGCGACATCAAAGGCAGTGCCAAAGGCAGCATGACAGTCTCGCTCAAATCCGCAGGCAGCAAGCTGAATGCAGAAGCCTCACCCCAGGGGTACATCCTGACCGTTGGCAAGAAAGGCATCACCATAGAAGCCAATGAGGAGGTGGGCTTCTTCTATGGGCTGCAGACGCTCCGTCAGCTGGTGGATGGCCAGAAATCCCTGCCCGCATGCAGAATCAAGGACTGGCCGGCTTTCCAATACCGCGGCTACATGCACGACTGCGGCCGCAATTTCCGCACACTTGAACGCCTGAAGGAAGAGATTGACCTGGCCGTGCAGCTGAAAGTGAATCTGTTTCACTGGCATTTGACCGACAATTCCGGCTGGCGTATCCAGTGCAGGAAATACCCGGTATTGAACGACCCCAAGACCCGTGAGCGCGATCTGAACAGCACCTACAGCTACGATGATATCCGTGAGCTTATCCGCTATGCCAGAAAACGCCACGTACTCGTGCTGCCGGAGCTGGATATGCCCGGGCACAGCCGCTACTTCCCGAAAGCTTTCAACTGCAAGATGGAATCGGAGCAAGGCATGAAAATATGCGCAGACCTGCTCAATGAGTTCTGCAGCGAAATTCCCAAGGAAATCTGCCCCATCGTCAGCTTCGGGGCCGATGAAACCCGCATTGCCAATGGCAAGGAATTCGTCTACATGGCCAGCGGCGTCATCAAGGACAACGGGCGCGAACACGCCCAGTGGGCAGGAAGTGCCGACCTCGTGGTACATCCGGATTCCATCCAGAAGCGCTGGGCTGAAGGCTACAACGGCTGTGTGAAATCACTCTCCAACATCACAGGGCGCACCCTCGACTACGCCGTGGGCTACAGCAATGTCTATCCCCCGGCCATGATGGTACGCCGCTATTTCTTCATGCGCCCCTGCGGAGAAGCAAAGGGTAATGACCAGAGTCTTGGCGTGGTGCTGGGCATCTGGCCGGATGGCAGGGTGGACAACAAGGAATGGATTCCCGGCATGTGCAACATGTGGCCCGCCATGTGTGCCATGGCAGAGCGCGGCTGGGTAGGCGGCGCCGGCGAGGGCGATGGCTTCATCCCCGAAATGCCCTCGCGCGATACCGAGGCAGGCAAGGCCTATCATCTCTTCGAGCAGCGCATGGCCAGTATCCGCAAAAGTATCTTCAAAAATGAAGACTTCCCCATGTGGCCGGAAAGCAGCGTGAGCTGGACTCTGGTGGAACCCGTGGATTCCGGAACTGCAGAAAGTGTACGCGCCAAAGTGCTGGAAGGAAAGCTGGATGGGCTCACGACCAAGACCGTGCACTGCTCTAATCTCTACTTCCGCACCCGCGATGGTTCCGGCAACCAGGGCATGTACCGCCGCACCAAGACAGGGGTGACTGTATGGGCCATCACCACCCTGAATGTCAGAATAGCAGGCAAATACCCCTTCATGATTGGTTTCGATGCGCCCGAACGCTCCAACCGCCGCTGGACCGGGGTTCCCCAGAACGGGCAGTGGACGCAGGTCAACACCCGCGTCTGGATTAATGGCAAGGAAGTCAGCAACCCGAAGGTATACAAACTCGCCGGCCAGAGAACTCAGCGACGGAAAGTATGGGGGTTTGAAAATCCGCTGGATCTGGAAGAAGTCTGGTGGATGCTCGACCCCACCATGCTGACTCTCAAAAAAGGCAGGAATACCATCGTGATTGAACAACCCTACCCCGAGGAGCATCTTGACTGGAGCATTGGTTTTACTCCGCTGTTCAAGCACAAGTAAATCATGACACCCAACAAAACGTGATGAACACGCAAGAATCTTGACTTTCATGCGTATTCATAGTAGACACATAGTCGACAACCGTACATCACAACATATGAAAAAGACGTACATTATGATTCTGGCAGGTCTGGCCATCGTTGGAGCCACGACCACATATTGCTTCTCGCAGAACAACCAGGAAATCCCGGTTACTACCCCGGCCCCGGCTGAGGCTATCGTGGCCACAGAGGCTGCCGGCAGTGCTCCCGTAACCCCCACCTCCATCTCTGCTGAAGATGCCAGGAAAGCTTTCTCCTACTTCATCGGCTACCGCTTCGGTCAGGAAGTATCTGCCGGGGCTACCACCCTCACCGCTGATGATTTCGACAAGGAAACGTTCTTCCAGGCTCTGCAGGACAGCCTGTCCGGCCAGCAGCCCACCATGGATCAGGCGACCATCGAAGCCGGCATGAACTCCTTTGTGATGGCCATGCAGCAGCGCGAAGCCGCCAAGGCCGAAGCCAACCTGGCCGCCGGCAAAGCCTATCAGGAAGCCTATGCCAAGAACGAAGGTGTGACCAAGACGGACAGTGGCTTGCTCTACACGGTTATCACCCCCGGTGAGGGCCGCAAGTATGACCCCGCCACCGATGGAGCCGGCGCTATCTGCAACGTATCCTACGAAGGCAAACTGATTGACGGCACGGTGTTCGACAAGAGCCCCGCCCCCATCGACATGCCAATCGACCGCGTGGTGCCCGGCTTCTCCGAAGCCCTGAAGCTCATGCCCATCGGCTCCACCTGGGAAGTATGCATTCCCTCTGAGCTGGCCTATGGCCCGCAGGGTCCTGCCCCCATCGGCAACAACTCCACGCTCATCTTCACCATCACGCTCAACAACATCACCAAGGCCCCCGAGCCTCAGCAGATGGGTGGTCCCCGCGGCCTGAACCAGCTGCCGCCCGAGGTGCTGCAGCAGCTCCAGCAGCAGGGCCTTGAGATTATGCCTGAAGATGCTCCCGCCGCTGAAACCCCGGCAGAAACCCTGCCTGCTCCCGCCGCTGAAACTCCGGCACCTGCTCCCGCTCCTGCTCCGGCTGCGGCTGCGGCACCGGCCCCCACAGAAGCCGAGAGCTTCTGAAGCAAAGCCATTTCCTGCTTTACCTGCACCCCGCATCGACCATGCGGGGTGCTTTGTTATCTCCTCCAGATACCAGGACAGGCAGAACCATGAAATGACAATTTCTGCGTCTGCCCGGGGTGAGGAGCTTGCGGTAATCTTGACTTTGCAGCGTTTTTCTGCTATAGCGGAGCAAGAACATTCAACATTTTCCCTCCCCCCCATGGCCGATTCCCTCTACACCCGCATGGCGGATACCCCCGTAAGCAGTTACGACCTTTCCCTGCGCCCGCCCGCATTCAGTGAATTCTGCGGGCAGGAAAAAGTGAAGGAG